>DATIMO010000033.1:0-3419 GCA_035475215.1 Acetobacteraceae bacterium
TCAGCGCCGTAGCATCTGTCCCCCCGGACCTGCTGATCAAACAACCACTTGCACCAGACTCCGCATCCTCTGTATCAATCCCAGGATCATGCCTGTCCGCCGCCGCGCCCTGCTGTATCACGCGATGGCCGCCACGCTCGGCGCTTCGCCGGTACTTGCCCGCAGCGGTGTTAAGACTAAACAGCGCCCGACTGGCCACGCCCAGCAACAAGCCGCATCGCTGCCGCTGGTGGTGATCGACCCCGGCCACGGCGGCAAGGACCCGGGCTGCATCGGCCTGTCCGGCACCCAGGAAAAGACCGTGGTGCTGGCCCTTGGCCAGGAACTGGAACACCAGCTCAAAGCCGGTGGTCGTTACCGCGTGGCCACCACTCGAAATTCCGACGTGTTCATCCCGCTGATCGAGCGCGTTGCCATCGCCCGGCAACACCGCGCTGCCCTGTTCATTTCTCTGCACGCCAATGCCGCGCCTGATCACCACGCCAGCGGCGCCTGCGTCTATCGTTTCGCCTATAGCGCGTCCGATGCTCAGGCAGCCGCCATGGCGCGCTGGGAAAACAGCGCGGACCGCTTCGGCGGCCCGGCGTTCCACGACACCTCGCCTGAAATCACCCATATCCTGACCAGCCTCATGCGGCAGGAGACCTGGCGTCATTCGGCCGAGTTGCAAACCTACTTGGTCGATCATCTGGACGATCGCGTGACCATGTTGCCCATCGCCGCCCGCCACGCCCGCTTCGTCGTGCTCAGCGCGCCAGACATCCCGAGCGTGCTGATCGAATCCGGCTTTCTGACCAACCGTTCGGACGAGAAATTGCTGACCAGCAAGACGCATCGCCGTGTACTGGCCGAGGCAATGCGCCGCGCGGTCGATCGGTATTTCGACACGATCGGGGCAGCCGCACGCGGCTCCGGTTGAGGCGAATGCGGGAAGCGACGCTGGCGCGACGCGCCGTGGTGTTGCTGGGGGTGGGTCTGGGGCGGGCCGCCGCGGCAAGCCCGGATCGGCCTTCGCCGCTGGTGCGCGGCACGCAGACGGGATTGTCCCTGCCACGCTTCGCATCGATCAAAGCGAGTGTCGCCAACCTTCGCCGCGGCCCCGGGCTGCGCTACCCGATCGACTGGGTGTACCATCGGCCGGGCTTGCCGGTGCTGGTTCTGCGCGAGTTTGGTGACTGGCGGCAGTTGCGCATGCGCGACCGGACGCACGGCTGGATGCATCGGGGACTGCTGAGCAGCCAGCGCACATTTCTCGTAACCGCTGTAACCGTCGTGCTACGCGCATCGCCCGGCACCGGAACCCGGGCGATGGCCCGGCTGCAGCACGCGGTCGTCGGGCGGCTACGTCGGTGCGCGCCAGACCATGCCTGGTGCGAGGTGGAGGCCGGGGGCTATCGCGGATACCTGCGGCGGGCCGATATCTGGGGCAGCGACGCCGATGCGCGGGCTGGCTCAGCGGGTTAGACCCTGCAGGGTGGGGCAACATAAAGAGGAGAGATGATGATGCGTGCTGGCGGGCTGACGCGCCGTGCGGTTCTGGCGGGGGTGGGTGCCGCATTGCCGGCACCGGCGGTTCTGGGGCAGGCAAAATCGAAATACGCCGGCACAACGATCCGTGGCGCCGCGTTTTCGCTGCCGTTCCACCAATATCTCCGGCAGTACTTCCCTGAATTCGAGGAGAAGACCGGCATCAAGATCGTGTTCGATGTCCAGGCGTTCCCGATCTACAACCAGCGCATGGACCTGGAGCTGTCCACAGGTGGGTCCAGCTACGACGTGATCAACGTCACTTTCATCTATCAGGGGCGCTGGATCGGTGCCGGCTGGGTGACCAATCTGGATGAGTTCACATCTGACCCGAATGCCACCCCGCCCGACTGGGACCCGGCGGATTTCGTCGCCGGAGCGCAATCGTCATTGCGCGATGCCAAGGGTCACACCTATGGTTACGGGATCGAAGCAGGCGCGATGCTGCTGTTCGCCGCGCGCGGCGACCTGATCGAGAAGGCCGGGTTGGCCATGCCGACCTCGATGGATGAGCTGATCAAGGTCTGCGACGCGGTGCATGGAAAAGACGGCGTCGCAGCATGGACTTCAGACAAGCTGCATCACTGGAACTGGCCACCGTACCTGATGAACATGGGCGGGCATATCTTCAAGGATCCGCCGCAGAACCTGACACCGACTCTGGACACGCCGGTCGCCGCGCAGTCGGCACAGTGGTTCGCCAATCTGCTCACGAAATATGGCCCGGAAGGCATCCTGTCCTACACCGACGACCAGTCGCTGCAGTCGCAGCTTTCCGGCCGGGCGAACATGCGCACCAACGCGCTCACCTGGGGCCTGCCGCTGGCGAAGGATCCCGCCAGCACGGTCAAGAACACGGTGCGCTATGCCATGGTCCCGTCCGGGCCGGCTGGGGATTTTCCCGGCTCGAACTGCCATGGTTTCGGCATCCCGACCGGGTCGAAGAAGAAAGGTGCGGCCTGGGAGTTCATCAAATGGGCGGTGTCGAAGGAGATGCTGACCCGACTGGTGAAAGAGCACGGCTACCCGAGCGTCTGCCGCAGATCGGTGATCGAGGGCGAGCCGTTCAGGCAGGCACTGACCCTGAACGGCCAGGACGTTGCTTCGCTGTATCTGAAGGTGCTCGATCTTGGCGGGCAGAGCGGCTACATGAAATATCGCACCGTGCCGGTGTTTCCCCAGGTCGGCGACAAGATCAACCGGGCGATCGAAGCGATCGCAACGAAACAGATGTCGGCGGCCGATGCGCTGAAGCAGGCGCAGGCGCAGTCGGTCGAGGCGATCAAGATGGGCGGGTATAAGATCGACCTATGAGCGTTGTTGTATCGGCGCGACCGCTGTTCCTGCGGCCGCGCACCCCCAGCCTGGAGCGGCAGCGGCGATGGTTCCTGACCTGGTGCCTGGCGCCGTCACTCGCCGTGCTGGTTGTGGTGACCCTGGCACCGATGGCGTATCTGGTGGTGACGAGCTTCACCCCGCTCAATCTCACGAACCCCGCCACTGCGTGGAACTTCAGCCGGCCACTGGCGAATTATGCGCTGCTGCTGTCCGACGGGCGGTTCCATAATTCGCTCTGGGTGCAGGCGAAACTGTCGTTCTGGACGGTCGGCCTGCAGCTGCTCATCGGTGTCGGTTTCGCGCTGCTGCTCAACCTGCGTTCCGGCCTGTTGCGCGCGCTGCGCACGGTGTTTCTGATCCCGATGGTACTGCCGCCGATCGTCGTCGCGATCATCTGGAAGGTGCTCTACACCCCCGACATCAGCCCGGCCTATTGGAGCTTCAAGGCGCTCGGGTGGAACGTCCCGTCCCTGATCACCGATCCCACCTGGGCGCTGCCGGCGATCATCGCTGCGGATACCTGGGAGTGGTTCCCGCTGACCATGCTGATGGTG
>DATIMO010000034.1:0-2800 GCA_035475215.1 Acetobacteraceae bacterium
TGCCAATCCGTGGCCGCTGATGTTGCCTGCTGCCACGGGCGCCGGGGCAATGGCGGCGCTGATCATCCAGTCGGAACCGGCGCAGGCGCGTGCCGGGTCGAGCGGCGGCTACAGCCGGTCCACGGGATCATCCTCGTTTCGCACGCCTGCTCTGTCGTCGGGGGGCTACTCGCGCAGCCGAACCCCCTCGTTCGGCGGTGGTTCAGGGTTCTCCGGCGTGCCGTCGGCGAGCGATCGCGCGATCTCCCAGCTTGGCGCCGGCGCGGCGCTCGGGAGGTACGACCGGGGGACCGCCCGCACGCCGTCCTTCGCGCCTCCCGCGCAGCGTCCATCGGGGCAAGGCTATGCGACGGGCGGAGGATTCGGCGGTTCGCGCTGGACACTGCCGCCATACGCGGCCGGTTCTCCGCGGAGTTTCGGCGTCTGGGACGCGGCGATGCTCTGGTTCCTGATGAGCACGCTGTCACAGCCTGGGCATGCGGCCTTCTTCTACAACAACGCCAATGACCCGGGCGTTCAGGCCTGGCGGGCCGATGCCGATCGCAAGGCGGAGACCGATCCGGCACTGCGGTCCCAGCTCAACGCGCTCGATCAGCACGTGTCTGCGCTGAATGGCACGCCGCGCGACCCCGGGGCGGTGCCGCCTGGCGTCGATGCAACTGAGGCATCGTCCTCGCACAGCGGCTGGATCACAGTGCTGGTGGTGGTCGTCGGTTGCCTGGTGCTGCTGTGGCTATGGTGGCGCCGTCAGCGGCCGCAGCCTGCTGGAATACGATCAACCGTACGAGGTTCCGCCATGGTCTCCCCGCTTTCGGCTGCCGTCGGCATGGTGCGCCACAAGTTGAGCGGTGAGGGGTACACCCCGTCACTGTTTCGCGTCGGCATGACGATCACGCTCGATCCGGCGCCGTTCGTGCTGATCGAGGGTAAGACCAAAGTGAAGATGCCGCAGAATGTCGCCGGTACCGAGCGCAGCCTGATATCGGTGGATCGCGTCGGCGCATTGCAGATCGGCAACGTGCTGCTGACCCGGCTCTATCTGCCCGGCGGCGGGTTCTTCCAATTGCATCTAAATGCCTCCGGCCAGCCGGACGAGTGCCGGTATTTCTCGCTGTTGGATGAAGTCACGCCGGCAAGCCAGGACGAATGGGGGTTCTGGCTGGACGATGCAGAGGGTGCGATCGGCATGCCCGATTTCCAGGCAAAAGATGGCAAGCAATACTGGCGTGCCTGGTCGCCCGGCTCCGCGCGGGTGCCACCAGTCGAGATCAACGAAACGATTCAGGGTCTGCAAGGCGAGACGACGCGCCGTGCCCGGGCCATGTTGTACGGCATGCCCACGGGTCTGGCACCTCCGGCGCCGCCGTCCGAGTACATCTTTGTCGCTGCGGTGGAGCAGTCCGGCCAGGCCTCCGTCGAGATTCTGGCCGGGATCGACTTCAACCCGGCAGCCCTTTCTCTGGCCTGAGGTCCACTATGAACAGCACCTACGAACTCATACTCAGCGGCCTTGGCCACGGCTTGCCGCTGTTGCTGCTGGATTTCGTGGTGACGCTGGTGCTGCTTGGAATCGGTATCGCCATTTACATGGCGATTACACCCTTCAACGAGCGGGAGTTGCTGGCCCGTGGCAATGCCGCGGCGGGCTTGGTGCTTGCCGGCTCTGTCGTGTCGCTGGCAATCCCACTGGCGGCCACGCTTGCCACCAGTTCGGCACTGCTCGACATTGTCATCTGGGGGGTTATCGCGCTGATCCTGCAGCTTGTAACGTTTGGGCTGGTGACGCTGTGCATTCGTGATCTGCGCCATCAGATTGACGCAGGTAATGTGGCGGCTGCCTGTCCGCTGGTCGCGGCGCAGATCGCGATCGCCCTGCTCAACGCCGCCGCCGTGGCCGGCTGATCGCCGCGACCACCCGAATTCGAAAGGAGATGCCGGCATGATATCGTTTCTGCGCAACCTTCTTGGCGTGAAGACCGACCAGGCGGTGAAGTCTGGTTTGGAGGCGTTGGTGCGCTGGGATCCTCAGTCGGCCACCGAGGCCGAGTTGCGCACCATGGAGCAGCATCTGGATGAATTGGGTCAGGAGGTGGCGCGGGCGCGGCAGAGCTTCGACAAGGAGTCGCGGGAGGCGGGTGCCATCGTGCAACTCTCGCATCAGCGGATGGCAGCCGCCGAGCAACTGCAGAAGCAGCACGATGCCGAGACCGATCCATCGCGCAAGGCGGCGCTGGAGAAAAGCCTGGGAACTCTGGTCGGCATGTTGGAGCAGATGCAGCCGGACATCGAACGCGAAACGCGCGACGCCAAGGATGCCGAGGATTTCCTGCAAACGCTGGAGAATGCCTATGCGGACGCCGGCAGCAAGCTAAAGAGCGCGCGATCGGAACTCGAACGCGCGCATCGGCAAATGTCGCGCGCCGAGCAGCAGCGCGACATGGCGGAGCGTCAGGCCGATGCGGCCCGCCGCGCCGCCGGTCTGGCGAGCGCTACGAGTGGGCTAAGTGTGGCGTTGAAGGCGATGCAGGATGCTGCGGACAAGGACCTGGCTTCGGCGGAGGCTGCCCGCGCCAAGGCGAAGCTGCTGACCCCGAGCCGGCCCGAGCAGGAGGATCCGAACATTGCTGCTGCCCTGGCGAGTGCGAGCGGGAAGGCTCTGCCGACGGCGGATCTTGGGGCGCGGCTGGCAGCGCTACGGGCGGGGCAGCCGGGGTAGAGGAGGGGGTCGGCCGCCGCGGTTGGGTAGCTCTGTTGATATACACTTTACCGGCGGTTTGATTCCGCCAGTCCGCCAAAAGCA
>DATIMO010000035.1:0-3406 GCA_035475215.1 Acetobacteraceae bacterium
CATCGATTTCATTTTGCCCCGGCTGTTTGCAGGCCTGCGGGTCGGGCCGGCGGACTTCATGCGCCTGGGCGTCGGCGGTCTGCTGAGCGAAACGGATTCGCGGCCATTGCCGCGCGAGAAGGCGCCAGCGGTGGCGCGCACCGGGCCGGCCCCGCGCAGCGCCCCGACTGTGGCGGCCGTGGTGCTGGCCGCCGGCCGGTCCCGCCGCATGGCGCCGCACAACAAGCTGCTGCTGGCTGATCGCTCCGGCAAGACGATGATCGCCCGGGTGGTGGATAACGTGCTGTCGAGCAAGGCGCGGCCCATCCTGGTGGTGACCGGGCACCAGGGGCAGGAGATCGAACAGGCTCTGGGCGGGCGGCCGGTGCGGTATGTGCATGCCTCCGACTACGCCGAGGGGTTGTCGGCCAGCTTGAAGGCGGGAATTGCGGCGGTGCCGTCGGACTCGGCGGCGGCGATCGTGTGTTTGGGCGACATGCCGCTGGTGAACGGGCGGATGATCGATCGGCTGCTGGATGCGTATGATCGAGACGAAGGACGGCTGATCGTGCTGCCGACGTTTCGCGGCAAGCAGGGCAATCCGATGCTGTGGGACCGGCGATTCTTTCCGGAAATCATGCAAGTGACGGGGGATTCCGGCGCGCGTTTCCTGCTGGGCAGGCACATGGAGCACGTGGCGGAGGTGGAAATGGCCGATGACGCGGTGGTGCGTGACTTCGATACTGCGGATGCGTTGGGCACATTGCCCGAGCGCATCCGCCCTGGCCCTCTGCCCGTCGGCTGACGACCGATGCCGATCTGCGAGGCCGATCCCTGGCGCATGCAGTATTTCGATGGGGTCACCTGCCCTGCAGACGTGCGGATATCCACCGAGGATGCTGATTCATGGGAGTGGTTTCCGGCGCAACGCTGGATCTACGACAAGCTGGCGGTGGCGCTGTCGCAGGGACTGGAGGCAGCGCCGCATGGGGTGATGCCGGGTCGATTTCCGGTGTTCTCCAAGCCGATCATGAATTTGCGCGGGATGGGTACGGGCAGCCGGGTGATCAGGTCGGCGGCGGAGTACAAGGCCGCGCTGACGCCGGGGCATTTCTGGTGCACGCTGCTGACCGGGCGCCACGTCAGCACGGATGTGGCGCTGGTTGATGGCGAGCCGCGCTGGTGGCGGCATGCGACCGGCGCCACGACCGAAGGTGGCACGTTCGATCACTGGCACATTCATGCGGAGAACATGCCGGAGGTGGAGGATTGGTGCGGCGCGTGGGCGCGGTCGCACCTCTCGGGCTATACCGGGATGGTCAACTTTGAGACGATCGGCGGTCGGATCATCGAGGGGCATCTGCGCTTCGCCGATCAGTGGCCGGATTTGTACGGTGCGGGTTGGGTAGAGGCGCTAATCCGGCTGTATGCGACCGGCGATTGGGCGTTTGCGGATGCGGACCGCACGGATGGTTTCAGCGTGGTGCTGTTCGGGCCGCACGGACCACGGTACCGGCATCCGTCGGCTGAACTGGTCGCATCCGTGCGTGCGATGTCGGAGGTTTCAAGCGTGCAGATCACATTTCATGAAGACCGTGCGCCAGAGCATCACGCGATGCCGCCTGGCGGTTTCCGGCTGGCGATCGTGAATGCGCACACGCTGGAGGCGGGTCGGGCGGCGCGGGAGCGACTGGCGGAGTCGCTGCTGCCGTCCACGACGTCTTGACCTGACAATGGCGCGGAGCGATCGCAATGGGAAGAACGCGAGGCATGGTCCTGGCGTTCTTTCCATTGCCGCGACAATCGGTGTCGTAGCGTTGATAAACCGAGTGGTTGCGCATCAGACGGAGCGCGCGCACCCTCCGACCACACAGTTCATGACGGTCGATGGTGTCAATCTGCATTACATTGACCGAGGAAAGGGCAGTCCTGTCGTTCTTTTGCATGGCAACGGGGCATTGGCACGGGATTGGGAGGTTAGTGGAGTTGTCGATCTGCTTGCAGCGAATCATCGCGTCATAGCCTTCGACCGACCTGGCTTTGGTTATAGTGACAGGCCGCGCGGCGGGATCTGGGATGCGGCGGGACAAGCTGCATTGATACACAAAGCATTGGTCAGGCTGGACATTCGCAGTCCGGTGATTGTCGGTCATTCGTGGGGCACACTGGTCGCGCTCGCTCTGGCGTTGGACAACAAACGGTACTCGAAAGGTTTGGTGCTGCTGTCGGGGTACTACTATCCCAGGCTGCGTGCCGACGTGACGCTGTTAAGCGGACCGGCAATTCCGATCTTTGGTGATCTGCTCCGCTACACCATCGTGCCGCTTCTCGGCTGGGTACTCTGGGATAGCATAAGCCGCAAACTGTTTGCGCCAGCACCCGTGTCTCAGCGGTTTCGGACCGATTTTCCGATGGCGCTTGCCTTGCGTCCGTCCCAGCTACGGGCGTCCGCCGCTGATACCGCGTTGATGGTTCCCGTTGCAGCGAGTTTCCTGGACCGTCATGAGGAGCTGGACGTTCCCGTTGCAATCATGGCTGGGAACGGGGATAGAATCGTCGATATCGCTCGTCAATCCAAACGGCTGCATGCCGAGCTTCCGAAGAGCTTCATGCATGAGCTTGAAGGCGCTGGCCACATGATCCACTACATTGCGCCGGAGGCAGTTGCGGCCGTCATCACTTCCATTGCTCATCGGGCGGGTACGAACGCTCCGGAATGAATGCAAGGTCTTGGGTTCGGGGCGGACGGCGCAGCGCCCAGAACGCCACCGAGCCACACACATAGGACAGGATCGACAGCACGAACGCGACGCGATAGCTGCCGGTCAGATCGAAGGTCCAGCCGGCCAGGGACGAACCGGCGCCGGCCCCTATTCCGGTTCCGATCGTTATCACCCCGAGGATGGCACCAAGATTCGGTCCGGGGAACAAATCGGCGGTTTTGGCCGTAATCGCCGGCCCACGGGCGCCCCAGGTGAGGCCGAAGAAGCAGGAATGCAGCCATAGCAGCCAGTGCTGCTGCGGGCCGGTGATGAATAACGCGCAGGCGACGCCGAAAATGGAAGTTGCGTATGTCACCACAGCCGATACTTCGCGTCCGATATAGTCGGACAGGACCCCGGTGATGATGACGCCGGGCAGCGACAGCAATGCTCCAAATCCGAGCACTTCCGCCGCATACAGCCTGTCGAACCCCATATCGACGGCGAAGGCAAGCTGGTGCAGCGCCACCAGGAAGCTGCCAAGACCGGTGAACAAATACACCGCGAACAACAACCAGAAATGTATCGTGCCGGTCGCCTGCCGGACGGTCCAGTCGTGCCGGATCGGTGTGGCCTGTGCATCCGCCGACGCGGTCCGCTGCTTCGGTTTCGTACCGCGGAACAGCGCAGCCAGGGGCAGGACCAGCGTCACCATGAAGGCGCCT
>DATIMO010000036.1:0-5414 GCA_035475215.1 Acetobacteraceae bacterium
GCCGGTGGCGGGCTTGGTCGTGCAATCGCGCGTGGGCTCAGCGCAGCGGGTGGGCGGTTGGTTCTGCTCGATCGCGATGTGACCACGTGCGAGGAAACGGCGCACGCCATCGGTGGCGGCGCCGTGTCGATGAAATGCGATGTGGCCGATCCTGAAGATGTCGCGGCGGCCGCGGACCGGACGGCGCGCGACCTCGGTGCCTGCGACGTGCTGGTGAACAATGCGGGCCTGTTGCGGCCGGGGCCGATCGCGACGCTGACGCTCGAGGAATGGAATCGCCTGATCTCGGTCAATCTGACTGGCTATTTCCTGTGCGCCAAGGCATTCGGTCGGCAGATGCTGGAACGCAAGCGCGGCAGCATCGTACACATCGCCTCGATTGCCGGGCGGCATCCGCAACCCTGGAGCGGATCATATTCGGTCAGCAAGGCCGGCGTCGTGATGTTGTCGCAGCAACTGGCAGTGGAATGGGGGCCGTCCGGTCTGCGCAGCAACGTGGTCAGCCCCGGCCTGGTACGCACGCCCATGAGCGAGCCGTTCTATCGCATCCCGGAGGTGGCGGAACGCCGCGCCGGCATCGTGCCGCTGCGGCGTGTGGCGGCGCCGAACGATATCGCCGATGTAGTGATCTTCCTCGCCAGCGACCGCGCCGGTTATGTGAACGGAGAAGATGTGTGCACCGATGGCGGTTTCGGACGCGTGCTGATGGGCCTTGTGCCGCGGCCGGGATACGAAGCGCGCGATCCCGCCGAAGGATGAAGGCCCATAGCGAAATCAAAACCGTAGGGCGGAAAAGCGCAGCGCATTCCGCCTCACGCTGCCAAAGCCGCTTCATACTCCGCCAGCATCTCGCGGCTGAAACACGCGAACACGATTCGTTCGATTTCCGGTGCACCTTCCAGGAACTCAGCGGTCGTGATCACGGCGATTTTTGTTGCGGCAGAAATCGGATAACCATAGACCCCGCAACTGATCGCCGGAAATGCGATGGTTCGGGCGCTGTGCGCAATCGCCAGACGCAGGCTTTCAGTGTAGCAGCTTGCCAGCAGCGCAGCTTCGTTATGCGTACCTCCACGCCAACGGGGGCCGACGGCATGGATGACGTGTCGCGCCGGCAGCCGGTACCCTGCAGTGATCCGCGCCTGTCCGGTCGGGCAGCCGCCCAACTTACGGCATTCTTCCACCAGGTCCGGACCCGCGGCCCGGTGGATGGCGCCATCCACGCCGCCGCCGCCGAGCAGCGACTGGTTGGCCGCGTTCACGATCGCATCCACCTCCAGCCGGGTGATGTCCGCCTGAACCGCCTGGATGCGTGTCAATGGTTCCTTTGGCATTGCCTCTCCTCGGCAGTTGACCTCACGATTGCTCCCCACACAGGAGAAAGCCATGGCCGAGAACAGCAAACTCGAACAAGGTCGCGCGATGCGCCGCAAGCTGATGGGCGATGCGTACGCGGACCGGCTGGAAAAGACCGTCTACACCGACGACATCATGCGGAAATTCGCCGAGTACTCGACCGAGGCGGTGTTCGGCGGTTTATGGTCACGCCCCGACCTCGACGTCAAAACGCGCGCGCTGATCTGCGTCGTTTCCGACACGGCGACCGGCCGTGCGCCGGAACTGGCAATCCACATCCGGATGGCGCGGCGCCAGGGCTGGACCGAGGATGAACTTGTCGAAGCATTGTTGCACCTGTCAGGCTATGTCGGCCTGCCGCTGGTGCGGGAGGCGCTGATCACGGCCCGCGAGGTGTTTGCGGAAATGCGTGCGGAGACTTGATTCGCCAGCTTGCCCGGGCCGATGCCGCGTCGTTTCGCGACATCCGGCTGGAAGCCTTGCGGCTCTGCCCGTCCGCATTCGGTGCATCGTTCGAGACGGAACGGAAATGGTCCGCGGCCGAATTCGCCCAGCGAATCCCTGAACAGCCGCCGGACGCGCTGTTCGGCGCGTTCAGCGGCGCCAACCCCGGCGGTTTGCTCGGTATCGTCGGATTTCGTCGCATGACGGGTTTGAAGGAGCGGCACAAGGCAACACTTTGGGGCATGTATGTGCGCCCGGACGCCCGTGGCTGTGGCGTCGGCACTGAACTGCTGGGCCACGCGATCGGCCATGCCGCGCGTATCCCGGGCGTGGAGATCATTCAGCTTACGGTGGTAACGGACCAGGCGGCGGCTCGGGCGCTGTACGATCGGACCGGCTTCGTTCCTTACGGCATCGAGCGGCAGGCGCTTCGGCTCGGGCCAGACGATTACCACGACGAAGAACTGCGCGCGTTGCAGTTGCCGGGCCAACGTGGTGCCGGCGATGCTACAGCCTCCCGAATCGGTGCTGCGAACTCATGTCTTCCGGAACGGCTTCAGCAATCGCTCGGAATTCGCCTGGGCTTCCCCCAGCGCATCCTTCGGCGACTTGGTGCCGGCCAGCGCCGCTTGCAGCGCGCTGTTCAGCGGCAATGTCACCTGCTGGTTCTGATGCGTGGACAATTCAGGCACCGCATACGGAAGCTGATCACGCGCAACCGCAGCCTGCGGGAACCCCGCAACATACTCCTTCATCCGCGGCGTCTCCCACGCGTCCGGGCGCGTCGCCACATAGCCCGTGTCCATGCCCCATTGCGCGGCGCGCTCGGGCGAGGTCACCCATTTCACGAACAGCAGCGACGCCTCGCGCTCATCCTTGGTGGCGGTGCTGAAGATATGAAAATTCGCTCCACCAGTCGGCGTGCCGCGTTGCTTGTCGGCCGGAAGCATGGCCACCCCGAACGGGAATTTCGCATTGCTGCGAACGAAGGTCAGGTTTCCGGTGGTGGTCCACATCATTGCCGTACGGCCGGCGACAAAATCGTTCGGCGTCGTGCCCCAATCCAGCACGCCGGGCGCCTGCACGCCATCCTTGCCAAGTGCCACCCAATATTCCAGCGCCTCGATCGCCCCCGGCGAGCCGAAATATGTCTGATTTCCCGCAGAGTTCATCAGCGGCTGACCCGCCTCTGCCGCCAGGGCCTGATACAGCCAATACGTTCCGCCGGTGGCCGGAATCTGCACGCCCCAGCGGCTGACATTACTGCCGGATTTCACCACCAGCTTGCGCCCCATATCGGTCTGTTCGGTCCAGTTCGCCGGAGCTTTCTCGGGGTCCAGACCGGCTTCCTTGAACGCATCCTTGTTCCAGTACAGCACGGCCGTGGACCGCTGGAACGGCACGCTCCAGACATGACCTTCGACGTTGCCGTTCGCCAGGAAGGCCGGCCAGAAACCGTTAAGCCAGGCTTTGTCCTCGGCGGAACTGGCCAGCTCATCGATCGGCACGATCGCATCCAGATCGATCAGGCTGAACACCTGGATGGCGCCGAGCATCGCCAGTGGCGGCGCCTTGCCGCCCTTGAATGCGGTGATCGCCTTGGCAATCGTGTCGTCATAGTTGCCGGCGTAAACCGGCTGTATCCGAATATCTTTGTGCAGAGCCTGGAAGTCCTGCGCATAGCCGTCGATGATCTTTGTGATCGGACCGGCAACGGCGATCGGAAAGAAGAAAGGGATTTCCAGCGGCGCGTTCTGCGCCCGCACGATTGCCGGAGCCGACAGCGCCGCGGCACCGGCAAGAACCGCGCGACGAGTGAGTTTGGGCATGTGTTTTCCTCCCTGGACGTTTCAGATGAGCGCCGGCTCGCGCGCGAGTCGGACGCCGGTTGTGGCCTCGAAAAAATGCACCGCCCCGATATCGAACGCCAGCCGGACGATCTCACCGACCCCTGCGGCGCAACGACCGGGCAGCCGGGCCTGCAACCGATGCGACGTGGGTGCGACGCGACCGGTCAGCACCGTATCTGCTCCGAGATATTCGCTGTGCTCGACCAGCAACCCGAGCACCGGGTCGAACGCGCCGGAACGCGCCGGGCTTAGTGATTCCGGCCGGATGCCGGCAATCAGTTCGGTATTGCCGGTGGGCGCCAGTACTGGACCTTCGGTGCCTGCGATCACCATGCCGTCGGCATGCGCGGCCAGCGGCAGCAGATTCATCGGCGGCGAGCCGATGAAACCGGCGACGAACACGGTGGCAGGCCGGTCATAGACCTCATCCGGCGGTGCCGCCTGCTCCAACCGGCCAGAGCGCAGCAGCACGACCTGATCCGCCATGCTCATCGCCTCGGTCTGATCATGCGTGACATAGATCATCGTCAGCCCCAACCGGCGTTGCAGGGCAACGATCTCGCGTCGCATTTCTGCCCGTAACTGGGCATCCAGGTTCGACAGCGGCTCGTCCATCAGGCAGACCGGCGTCTGCGCGACGATCGCCCGCCCGAGCGCCACGCGCTGCTGCTGGCCACCCGAAATCTGCGATGGCTTGCGCGCCAGCAGCGGTCGAATTCCCAGCAGATCGACGGCCTGAAGCAGCCGGCGGTTGCGCTCGGCGCGCGGCACCCCGCGGGCTTTCAGGCCGAAAAGGATGTTCTCGGCCACCGACAAATGGGGGAACAACGCGTAGGACTGGAACACCATCGCCACACCTCGTGCGGCCGGTGGCAGAGCGGTGACATCGCGCGCCCCGATGCGGATCCGCCCGGCTGATGGCAGGTCCAGTCCGGCGATCAGGCGCAGGCAGGTGGTCTTGCCGCAGCCAGACCCGCCAAGAAGCACGGTGAACCCGCCGCCGGGCACGGTGATGCTGAGTCCGTCCAGGACCGGCGCCTGGCCGAACGACTTGGTCAGGCCCTCAAGGCTGAGCGCCGGTCCGGCAGCGATGAACGGACGGGGATGCGACATGGTCCGGTAGAAACCTCAGTGCCCACAGGCAGGGGGTGAATATCCTTTCAACACTACGCGTTCCGTGCGCTTCCTGCGAGCGGCTTGACCGGGCAGCGCCCGCCGCTTATCAGAACCGGCCCTCGATGGGTGCGTAGCTCAGCGGTAGAGCACCGTCTTCACACGGCGGGGGTCACAGGTTCAATCCCTGTCGCACCCACCATTCTGGCGCATCCGCATTACGCCGTTCGCCAGTCGATGATCTAGCCGCGCCAGCACTCGAACGGCCCGCTCGGCAGAATCCAGCTCACTTCGGCGCGGGTCGGCACACGAACGCCCCCGAGTTCCCGCCAATCGGCGAAGCGACCGGTCCAGGGACGCGGGACGATCCGCCTGCCTTCGATGCGCGGACGATCGTCCGCTTCGATCCGCGCGACGTCCGTCCCGGCAAACACCAGCCGCACGCATGCCGGCCCGTCCGCGCATGGCGCCGACACCTCCACCGAATTGCGATCGATCTGCCGGAACGAAAGCGACCTGTTTTGAAGCAGCGCGTGCGGTGCCCAGGGTAGCTCAGCGAGATAGCGCATCAGCTCGCCGCGATCGGTTGCCGGTCCGGTCGATCGGGCCAACCGCAGCGAGCCGAACAGTCGCGCCTCCAGCCATCCGGTA
>DATIMO010000037.1:0-5027 GCA_035475215.1 Acetobacteraceae bacterium
TATCGTCACCCTGCCGCCCGCCGCCGTGCGCATGATGAAGGAATTCGTTGTCCGCTTCGGCGACCTGCCGACAGATCAGGCATGGCACGTCCAAAACCTTATGAATTCACTGCTGATCCAGACCACGACAGACGGCGAAGAAGGGCGCCAGGCCTTCAACGAAAAGCGGCCACCGCATTTCACCGGTGCCCTGCGTCGCCGCGGCGAGGCATGGCAGGAGCCATCACCCGAAGACGCCCGGCGTCTGGACGAAGCCTATCGGTCCGGAGAATACTGAATAGCCCCACTTCTCCCGCTCGAAGACCCTGCCACCCGGGTCGATCAGTTTGCGCCGCCGGCTTCTCGATACCGTGGCGCAGCACTTGGCCACGCGCCTGTTCCGGCTAAATGACAGAGGGAATCCTTGCTTCTCGCCAAGCGCCGCCGGCCCCTCCATACCCGTAACCGTGCACCCCGACTCCCTCGCCCTGCTCTTCGCCCCTCTGACCACCCTGCGCGGCATAGGCCCGGCATTGGCGCAGCTACTGGCCCGCGCCATCGGCGGTGACCGCGTTCTTGATCTGCTGTTCCATCTGCCCGAGTCGTACCTGGACCGCCGAGCCCGCCCCAGCATCCGCAACGCCCAGCCCGGCCAGATCGCGACACTGGAAGTCGAGGTGGTGCGGCACGAACCGCCCGCCAACGAACGTCAGCCCTGGCGCGTGGTGGTGTTCGACGGCACCGGTTTCGCCGAGCTGGTGTTCTTCAAATCGGGGCGCGAAAGGCAGACGCCGCCGGGCGCGAAACTGCTTGTCTCCGGCAAGCTGGAGCGGTTCGGCGATCGCCTTACCATGCCCCATCCGGACCACATCCTGCCCGCCGATCGCCCCGACCGGCTTCCGGCAATCGAACCGGTCTGGCCACTCACCGCGGGCTTGTGGCCAAGGCAGGTCGCCGCAGCGATGGCGCAGGCTTTGCCTTGCCTGCCGGAACTGCCGGAATGGCAGGACCGCGCACTGCTCCGCCGCGAACACTGGCCCAGCTTTGTCGCGGCCCTGCATGCCTTGCAAGCGCCGGCGGACTTGCCCGACCAGCAGCCGCGGGCACGGCTCGCCTACGACGAACTGCTGGCCGGCCAGATCGCCGTGCATCTCGTGCGGGGGCGCGCGCGTTCGCGCCCAGGCCGGGCACTGGGCGGCGACGGCACGCTGCGGGCGCGAGCGCTGGCGCGGTTCCCGCACGCACCCACGTCATCCCAGCTTGCCGCACTGGCCGAGATCGACGCCGACCTGGGCGCGCCGCGCCGAATGTTGCGGCTGCTGCAGGGCGATGTCGGCTCCGGCAAGACATTGGTCGCCCTGCTGACAATGCTGCGGGCGGTTGAATCCGGCGCCCAGGCTGCACTGATGGCGCCGACTGAGCTGCTCGCCCGGCAACATCATCGTACGCTGTCGCGGCTCTGCCCGGAGCCGGTGGCCGTGCTGACCGGCGCGGTGAAGGGCGGCGCGCGGACGCGCTTGCTGCGCGGACTGGCAGATGGCGCCGTGCGCATGGTGGTCGGCACACATGCGCTGTTCCAGGAAAGCGTGACTTTCCGCGACCTGGCAGTGGCGGTCATCGACGAACAGCACCGCTTCGGGGTGACGCAGCGCCTGTTACTAGGCGAGAAGGGACCGGAAACGGATGTGCTGGTGATGACCGCGACGCCTATCCCGCGCACGCTGCTGCTCACGCAATGGGGCGAGATGGAGGTCAGCCGGCTGACCGAGAAACCACCAGGACGCGGCGTGGTGCGGACTACACTGCACTCTTTGGCGACGCTCGGGGCGGTCCTTGAGGGGCTGGTGCGCAAGCTGGAAGACCATGCGCAGATCTACTGGGTCTGTCCTCTGGTCGCCGAAAGTCAGGCACTGGACGTAGCCGCGGCCGAGGCACGCTTCGCCGATCTGCGGACCCGATTCGGTGATGCGATCGGCCTCGCACACGGGCAGATGCTCGCCGAGGCACGAGAATCGGCGCTCGCCGCGTTTGCCGCGGGAACCGTGCGCCTGTTGGTCGCCACCACCGTGGTGGAGGTAGGAGTGGACGTGCCCGCGGCCACCGTCATGGTGATCGAGCACGCCGAGCGCTTCGGTCTTGCGCAGTTGCACCAGTTGCGCGGCCGTATCGGACGCGGCGCCGATGCAAGCTTCTGTCTGCTGCTGCACGATGACGGACTGACCGAGACGGCGCGGCGCCGGCTGTTGCTGCTGCGCGATACCGATGATGGTTTCGCCATCGCCGACGCCGATTTTCGGCTGCGTGGGCCCGGCGATATGCTGGGAACTCGGCAAGCCGGACTGCCCGGTTTCAGGCTGGCCGACCCAGTACGTGATGAGCGGTTATTGGAAATCGCGCATCGCGACGCGACGCTGCTGGTGGAAAAGGATCCAGGCCTGCGTGGGGATCGCGGGCAAGCAGTGCGCCTGTTGTTGCGGCTGTTCGGGCAGTGGGACGCAATGCGGACGTTGCTGGCCGGGTGAACTACGCGGCGAACTCTCCAGGCCGCAGCAGCCGCGCCACCCGGTCCAGGACACCATTCGCCATGCGTGGCTCGTCGCCGGTGAAGAACCCGTGCGCGATATCGAGGTATTCGTTGATCACCACTCTGGCCGGCGGACCATCGCTGGTTGCCAGTTCGGCGGCCCCGGCCCGCATCAGCGCGCGCAACACGGGGTCGATGCGTGGCAGCGGCCAGTCTGTCGGCAACGCCTCGGCCAGCATGCGGTCGATCGTGTCCTGCTGTGCCACCGTCGCACGCACGATCCGCGCAAACAGCGGCATTTCGGCAGCAGGCACGCGGCCTTCCTCGAACCCGCCGGTGCCGGGCAGTTCGCCCAGACGGTGACGAACGAACTGGTCGATCACAGCTTCCGGGTTTTCTTGCGCCTGTTCGCTTTGAAATAGCGCCTGTACCGCAGCAACCCGGGATGCCGTGCGGGCGCGCGATTTCGGGGCACGTTTGGTGGCCATTAGTGCGAAGTCCTCCCCCCGGCCTTCTCCCACAAGGGGAGGGGGAGGCACGCGGACATCATGCCGCACCAAGCTGGCGCGCTGCGCTAATCTGCAACAGAGCGGCGGAAGCCGCCTCTGCACCCTTGTTGTGGCCATCCCGGCCGGAGCGCGCCAGCGCCTGATCGATCCGGTGCACCGTCAGCACTCCCTGTCCCAGGGCAAGTCCGAACTGCAGCGCCACGCGCATCAAGCCACCGATGGTTTCCCGACAAATGTGTTCGTAATGATCCGTCTCGCCGCGCACCACGCAGCCGAGTGCCACGTAGCCATCGAAGCGCCGTGCACCACGTAATGCCAACCGGATCGCCTGCGGCAGCTCGAACGCCCCAGCCACGTCCAGCGTTTCGTATGTTGCACCTGCATCGCGCAGAATGCGCTCGCAGCCGGAGGTCAGGCCGTCCAGCACCTCGGTATAATAGGGTGCCCGCACGACCAGCAGATGCGGCGGCAATCCCTCGATCCTTGGAGCGGACGGCAGCGGTGCCTCCTCGGTGCTCATCGCTGAGGAGCAATGGTTTCCGGCATCGCCCGGGTCTCGACAACGTTCAGTCCGTAACCATCCAGCCCGATGATGGTGCGCCGGCGGTTCGACAGCAGGATCATGTCCTTCACCCCGAGATCGAGCAGGATCTGCGCGCCGATGCCATAATCCCGCAGTTCACTCTGCGGGCGCGGACTCATCGCCAGTTGCCGCACACGGTCCGACAATGCGGTCCGGCGATGATCGCGGATCAGCACCACCGCACCGCGGCCTTCCCGCCCGATCATGTGCATGGCGTTGTGCACCGAAATCCAGTGCGGCCCGCCGGTCATGTCGTCCATCAGATCGACCGCGTGCATGCGCACCAGCACCGGATCCGGCCCGGACAGGTCGCCCTTCACCAGCGCCAGATGTTCCTGATACTCGACCGTGTTCGCATAAACTATCAGCCGCCATTGCCCGCCGGCAACGTGATCGAACACGCCTACCTGCACGCGCTTCACCAGCCGCTCGGTCCGCCGCCGATGCGCGATCAGGTCTGCGATGGTGCCAAGCTTCAGGTTTTGCCGCTTAGCGAACGCCACCAGATCCGGCAACCGCGCCATGGTGCCGTCATCGTTCATGATCTCGCAGATCACGGCGGACGGGTTCAGGCCGGCCTTGCGCGCGATATCGACCGACGCCTCGGTATGGCCGGCGCGCACCAGCGTACCGCCCTCGCGCGCCAATAGCGGGAAGACATGGCCCGGGGTCGTGATATCCTCGCGCGTGCTCTCGGCCTGGATCGCCACGGCTATGGTTTTCGCGCGATCGGCGGCGGAAATGCCGGTCGTGACACCTTCCCGCGCCTCGATCGAGACGGTGAACGCGGTCTGATGCCGCGTCCCGTTCTGCTGGCTCATCAACGGCAAACCGAGCTTTTCCACCCGCGCGCGGGTCAGTGCGAGGCAGATCAGGCCGCGGGCGTGGCGGGCCATGAAGTTGATCGCATCCGGGGTCGCGAATTGCGCCGGGATGATCAGGTCGCCTTCGTTTTCCCGGTCCTCGTCGTCGACCAGGATGAACATCCGGCCGTTGCGCGCTTCCTCGATCAGTTCCTCGGCCGAGGACAAGTACTTCGACAGTTCCGCGGTCGCGAGCGCTTCACGGAGGGCCAGGTTTTCCATTACGTCGTCTCCGCGAGCCGGGCCACGTAGCGCGCCAGCATGTCGATCTCGATGTTGACCTTGTCGCCCGGTTTCAAGGTGCCGAAACTGGTGACCGAGGCGGTGTGGGGGATCACGTTCACCCCGAATATATCGTCCTTCACCTCATTGACCGTCAACGACACGCCGTTCACGGCCACGCTGCCCTTGCTGGCGATGAAGCGGGCCAGCGGCTTCGGCACCTTGAACCGCCAGCGCGTCGATCCGTTTTCCGGTGTCGCCGACACGGCTTCTCCGACGCCGTCGGCATGGCCGGAAACGATGTGACCACCGAGTTCGTCGCCCATCTTCAACGAGCGTTCCAGATT
>DATIMO010000038.1:0-10101 GCA_035475215.1 Acetobacteraceae bacterium
GACCACCGGCATCTGGGTCGCCGTCACGGTCTGCCCCGCCGGCGACGGCGTTGCCGCGTATTGGCGCGACATCACCGAACGTATCCGCTCCGAGCAGGCGCTCCGCAGCAGCGAGGAACACCTGCGCCTGGCCCAGGAAGCCGGCGGGATCGGCACATGGCAGTGGGACCTCGTCAGCGGCCACATGCAGTGGTCGGCGCAGATGTTCCGCGTCTTGGGCCTCGATCCAGGGCCCGGCGATCTGACCCTCAGCTCGCTTCTTGCTGCGATCCATCCGGACGACCGTGCAGAAGCGGCGGAGCAACTCCAATCGTTCCGTAGCCGTCCCGGCCCGCTGCGCATGGAAGTCCGCGCACTCTGGCCGAATGGCGAAACACGCTGGATCGTCTTCCTGGGGCGTGCCACCGCCGACGGGGCAAGCCATCCCAGGCGCATGCTCGGCATCACGATCGACGGCACCAGCCGTCGGCAGAACGAGGAAGCGGTGCGCGCCGATGCCGAGCGGCTGCGTTTGGCCATGCGGGCCGGCGGCCTGGCAACGTGGGAATACGACCTACGCAGCGGCACAAGGCGCTGGTCCGCCGAAGCCGCGGCGATGCACGGCTTCGCGCCGCGCGCAACCGAGATGCCGGGCAACGAGTGGTCGCGCTTCATCCACCCCGAAGACCGGGAACCTGTGCGCGGCGGGCTGCGGGCCGCCATCGCCGGTACGGGCGATTACGCCGCCGAGTACCGCGTCGTGCAGTCGGATCAGACCCGTTGGACCTCGGTGCAGGGCAGCGTGCTGCGGGACGCCGCCGGACGGCCCACACGGGTTGTCGGCGTGATGCAAGACGTGACTGAGCGCAAGGCGACCGAGGCGCGGCTGCGTTCACTCAACCGCATGCTCGAACGCCGCGTACGCCAGGAGGTCACCAAGCGCGAAGCAGCGCAGACCCGGGCCGCACACGCCGAACGGATGCAGGCGCTGGGCCAACTTGCCGGGGGCATCGCGCACGATTTCAATAATGTGCTGCAGGCGGTCAGCGGCGGGGCGACCCTGATCGAGCGCCGGCCGAACGACATCGATGCAATCCGGCGATTTGGCCGCATCATCCTGGAGGCTGCGGCACGGGGCTCTTCCATCACTCGCCGGCTGCTGGCCTTCGCGCATCGCAGCGACCTGCGGGCGGAGCCGATCGACGCCGGTCCGCTGCTTGATGGCATGCGCGAAATACTCACCCACACGCTGGGCGCCGCGATCACCATCCGGGTGGAGCCGGAACCGGGGCTGCCGGCGCTGTTCGTCGATCGCGGCCAGCTTGAAACCGTGCTGGTCAACCTGGCGACCAACGCGCGGGATGCCATGCCGGAAGGCGGCACGCTGCGGCTGATCGCGGCGTCCCGCGCGGTGGCGGAAGGCGCGCGGAGTACCGGCGATCTGCCGGCTGGGCGCTATGTCTCGATCACGGTCGCCGATACCGGCATCGGGATGGATCGGGCCACCCTGGCGCGCGCCTCCGAGCCGTTCTTCACAACCAAGCGCCAGGGCGAGGGCACCGGGCTGGGCCTGGCCATGGCGCGTGGTTTTGCGGAACAGTCGGGCGGCACGATGCGGATCGACAGTCGGCCGGGCCGCGGCACAAGGGTGACGCTGTGGTTGCCGCAAGCCGAGCCGGCGGAGGCACCTGCACCCACCACCCAGACCGAAGACGCTGCGCCGGCGATCCGGACGGTTCGCATCCTGCTGGTCGATGACGACACCTTGGTGCGCGAAATCCTATGCGCACAACTGGAAGATTTCGGTTACGCGGTGGTCGGCGTGGAGGACGGCGCGGCGGCGCTGGCATGGCTGAATACGGGTGCCGAGGTGGACTGCCTCGTAGCCGACCTTTCCATGCCTGGCATGGATGGGCTCGCTCTGATCCGCGAGTCACAGCGGCGGCGGCCCCGGCTCGCCTGCATCCTGCTGACCGGTTTTGCCGGCGACAGCGCCGCGTTGGCGGTCAGCGGCGCGGTCAGCGGCTCGTTTTCGCTGCTGCGTAAACCGGTGCAGGGATTGCAGCTTATCGACCGCATCGCGATGCTGCTGGAGGCTGCGACGGTGCGGTGATTGGGCCAAGCTTGCCTTTCCCCCTCTACTCCGCCATATCCCCGGCGCCGGCCGGCGCAAGCTGGCGGTAATTCACACGCGGGGCGCCTTTCCCGGCCGATGCCGGGTCCGGTGCCTGTTACAGGGCGCAGCCTCGCGGAGGCACAACCGGACGATTGGAAAGGAGCACTTCGCCCATGGCGATGCCCGAATTCACCCTGCGCCAGCTTCTGGAAGCCGGCGTTCATTTCGGCCACCACACCCGGCGCTGGAACCCGCGCATGGGGCCGTTTCTGTATGGCGTGCGCAATCAGGTCCACATCATCGACCTGCAGCAGACCGTGCCCATGCTGGATCGCGCCTTGCGCGCCGTGCGCGACGTGACCGCTGCGGGCGGGCGCGTGCTGCTGGTCGGCACCAAGCGTGCCGCCGCGGAATACGTCGCCGACGCCGCCAAGCGCTGCGGGCAGTAATACATCAACCACCGCTGGCTCGGCGGCACGCTGACCAACTGGAAGACCATTACGGGCAGCATCAAGCGCCTGCGCCAGATCGAGGAAACCTTGTCCGGCGACACCCAAGGGCTGACCAAGAAAGAGGTGCTGAATATCACCCGCGAGCGCGACAAGCTGGAACGCGCCCTTGGCGGCATCAAGGACATGGGCGGCCTGCCGGACATCCTGTTCGTCATCGACACCAACAAGGAAAAATTGGCGGTCGAGGAAGCCAACAAGCTGAAAATCCCCGTAGTAGCGATACTGGATTCGAATTCCGATCCGACCGGCGTCACCTACCCAATCCCCGGCAATGATGACGCGATCCGTGCCATCACGCTGTATTGCGATCTGGTTGCCGGCGCCGTACTGGACGGGATCAGCGCCGAACTGGCGGCCTCTGGCGGGGATATCGGTGCAGCCGCCGAACTGCCACCCGAGGCGCTGCCGCGAGTTGAGGCTCCGGCGGAGCAGCCTGCCGCCTGACAACTGCAACTGGTTTCTGGAAGCTGGATCATGGCCGAGATCACCGCGGCATTGGTGAAGGAACTGCGCGACAAGACCGGCGCAGGAATGATGGACTGCAAGCGGGCGCTGACCGAAACCGGCGGCGACGTGGAACAGGCCACCGATTGGTTGCGCAAGAAAGGTCTGGCGGCAGCCGCCAAGAAGTCCGGCCGCGTCGCCGCCGAGGGACTGGTCGGCGTCGCCTCCACGCCGCTGAAAGCTGCCATGGTGGAGGTCAACGCCGAGACCGATTTCGTCGCCCGTAACGAGACCTTCCAGGCGTTCGTGGAAACGGTGGCGAAACTGGCGCTGGAAGCCGGCGAGAACCTCGACGCGATCAAGGCCGCGCCGTATCCCGGAACTGACCGGACAGTGGCCGACCAGCTCACGCATCTGGTTGCGACGATCGGCGAGAACATGAACCTGCGCCGCATGCGCGTGATCGGACTGCCGAAAGGCGTTGTCGCAACCTATGTGCACCAGCCGTTGCGCCCTGGGCTGGGACGCATCGGGGTCATCGTGGCTGTCGAAGCGGGGGACGAGCTGGAAGGGTTGGAGCTGCTCGGCCGGCAGATGGGCATGCACGTTGCCGCCAGCCGGCCGGAAGCGATCGATATCGGGGGTGTGGATCCGGCGGCGCTGGAACGGGAAAAGGCGATCTTCCGCGCGCAGGCGAAGGAATCGGGCAAGGCGGATGCGATCATCGACAAGATGATCGATGGTCGCATCCGCAAGTTCTACGAGGAAGTGGTGCTGCTGGAGCAGGTCTGGGTGCATGATGGCGAAAGCCGGGTGAAGGCGGTGCTGGCCAAGGCCGGTGCCAAGGTGGCCGATTTCGCCCGGTTCACCCTGGGTGAGGGGATCGACAAGCCACAAGGCCCTGATTTCGCCAGCGAAGTCGCCGACATCTCCGGCCGATAAAAACCCCCCCCTTGCGGGAGGGGATGGGGGAGGGGTTTACCCAATCCGCACCGGCAGCGCCTTGTAGCCCCGGATGAAATTCGAATACGTCCGCTCTGGCGGCCCGACCACCTCAATCACCGGGTAGCGCGGCAACAGTTCTTCCCACAGAATCCGCAGTTGCAGTTCGGCCAGTCGGTTGCCGACGCAACGGTGAATCCCGAAACCGAACGACATATGCTGGCGCGGCCGGGCACGGTCGATGATGAAGCAATCCGGATTGTCCACCGCCTCCGGATCGCGGTTTCCCGAAATATACCAGATCACCACCTTGTCGCCCTTGCGGATCGGCTTGCCCCCTAGTTCCGCATCCGCCAACGCCGTCCGCCTCATATGGATCACCGGCGTCTGATAACGGATGATCTCCGGCACCAGCTTTTCGATCAGCCCTGGGTTTTCCCGCAGCTTGCGATACTCGTCCGGAAACTGGTTCAGTGCCAGCAGACCGCCAGTCATCGAATTGCGCGTGGTATCATTGCCGCCAACGATCAGCAGCGCCAGGTTTCCCATGAACTCCCGCAGCGGCATTTCCCGTGTCGCCCCGCCATGCGCCAGCATGGAAAGCAGATCGAATTTCGGTGGCTGCGCCCGGCGTTCGGCAAACAGCGCCGCCATCGTCTCCGCCATGATCTTCAACTGATCGAACCGCTCCTGCTCGGAATGCACCGGAGCGCGCGGATCGTTCACGTTGCAGATCGCCACGTCGGACCAGAAGGTCAGCTTGCGCCGCTCATCCCACGGGAAATCGAACAGTGTCGCCAGCATCATCGTGGTCAACTCGATCGATACGCGATCCACCCAGTCGAACGTCTCGTTGCGCGGCAGCGCATCCAGGATTCGCCGGGTCCGTTCACGGATCACCGGCTCCATGTTGTTCAGATTGCCTGGTGCGACGATCGGGCTGACCACCTTGCGCTGATCGTCATGCCGTGGCGGGTCCATGCGGATGAAACTGGGGCGGGCGAGGTCCTTCGGCTGATCCTCGATCTGGATTCCGCCGACGGTTGAATCCGACGAATAGACGCCGTGATTCACCTCGACATGCATGATGTCCTTGTATTTCGTCACGGCCCAGTACGGGCCATATGCGCTGTCCGGGCACCAGTGTACCGGATCTTCTCGTCGCAGCCGATCAAAGTACGGCCACATCGTGTCGCGTTGATATAACTCTGGCCGGCTGACGTCGATCGCTTCCAGCGGCATGGACCAGGCGTTGCTCGGCGGATCTTGGTGAACCGGAGCGTTCATGGCGGCATCTCCTGCTGGTGATCAGGTCCCCTGTCGTAACGGGCGAAAGAATGTGCGGATATCCCCAGCCAGCAGCGCCGGCTGTTCCATCGCCGCGAAATGTCCCCCACGCGGCATTTCGGTGTACTGCCGCAGATCGAAAAACCGCTGCAGCAGCGCGCGGGACGGTGTTGGTATCTCGGCCGGAAACCGCGCGAACCCGAGTGGTGGGCCCACGCGCTGTCCGGCCGCGAAGCGCAGCGGCTGGCGGCGCGATTCCTTGTAGATGCGCATGGACGACGCGATGGTTCCGGTCAGCCAGTAGATGGAAATGTTGGTCAGCAGCTCATCCCGGCTGAACACGTTTTCCACGTTGTCGCCACAGTCGCTCCAGGTACGGAACTTCTCGATGATCCAGCCAGCCAGACCCGCTGGCGAATCCGTCAGCCCATATGCCAGCGTCTGCGGCTTCGTGGCCTGTTGATGGTTGTAGCCGCCCTCGCGATCGAACCAGTCCGCGCGAGCTGCTGTGTAGCTCTGCACAAGTGGATCATCGGTCGGTTCGAACATGCCGGACACGTAATTAAGATGCACCGGCAACGTCGTCCGGATACCGCAGCGCCAGCCAGGCAGACACCGCGCCGCCCCAGTCTCCGCCCTGCGCACCGAACCGCCGGTACCCCAGACCGCGCATCAATCCCACCCACAGATCGGCGATCGCGGCCGGCGACATCCCAGCCTGCACCGGCCGATCGGAAAATCCATATCCCGGCAGTGAGGGCACCACAACATCGAATGCATCCGCCGGATCGCCGCCATGCGCTGCCGGGTCGGTCAGCAACGGGATGATCTTTCGCATTTCGACGAACGAGCCCGGCCATCCATGCGTGATGACCAGCGGGAACGGGGCCGGGCCGGTGCCGCGCGCATGCACGAAATGCACATTGAACGCGTCGATTTCGACCCGGAACTGAGGCAACCGGTTCAGCGCGGTTTCCTGCGCGCGCCAGTCGAAACCGTGCGCCCAGTACGCGACGAGTTTGGGCAGATACGACAGCGGCGTACCCCAGCCCCAGGCGTCGTCGTTGATTTCATCCGGCCAGCGTGTCCGCGCCAGACGATCACGCAAATCGGTCAGCGCGGCGTCAGGAATGTCGATCGTGAATGGGGTAACCTTCATCCTGGAAGCCGCAGCGACGCGTTCAATGCTGTCCCTCCGGCATGCGGACCACCAGCCCGTCAAGTGCCTCGGTCATGGCGATCTGGCAGGAGAGCCGCGAATTGTCCTGCGCCACCGCGGCGAAGCTCAGCATGCTGGCTTCCTGCGATCCCGGTACCGGCGCGCCGATCTGCGCCAGCCAGAGGGGATCGACATAGACGTGGCACGTGGCGCAGGCACATTCTCCGCCGCAATCCGCGTCGACGCCCGGCACGTTGTTGTCCACCGCGCCGCGCATGACCGAAACGCCCAGCGGCACGTCGATCACATGCTCGGTTCCGTCGTATTCGATGTAGGTGACCTGGGGCATTGCGGGTCCTCGGTCGGACGTCAGGCAGCAAGTTCTTGTATCGATAATGACAGATCTTGCAACCGTTCGCGAGTGCTTCATCTGTCCTTCGCGGATCGAACACGTGGGTGCCCCCTGGGGGGCACGCGGACATTACCGATTGCGTCAAACCGGGCAGTTGCGAGTCAGGTCACACAACAGCGGCATCACCTCCGCGGCAAACCATTCGATCTGCCGTTGGCGCTGCTGATACGGCCCGAGCAGGTCCAGGATCACGTGCCGTACACCCGCCGCGTGAAACTCCCGGATGCACGCCGCCACATCGGCCGGCCGGCCGAGTGCGCAATACCGGGCCGCCGCCTTGCGGAAATCCATTGCGTAGCGTATCGAAAGTATCTCGGTCGCGACTTCCAGCGCCGACTGATACGTGTCGTCCAAGCGCGTGAACAGCAGGTGTCCGGTGCCGAAGTTTCTGATTACGCGTCCGGCCGCGTCTGCCGCCGCGGCAATCTTCAGCAGGGCAGCACGATACATGTCAGGTGTTACCACATACGACAGGTACCCGTCCCCGATCCGTCCGGTCCGCCGCAGCGTGGCATCGGACCGCCCTCCGAGCCAGACCGGTGGTCCGCCCGGCTGACGCGCGGCAGGGCGCATAGTTACATCGGCGAACGAGCCGTAGTATCGTCCGTCATGACTGGTGGAATCGCCGGACCAGAAGCGACGCAGAATGGTGATGCTTTCCGCCAGCCGTGCCCCGCGTTGTTGGCGCGGCACACCGCAGGCTTCGTATTCCTTCGGGAACTCGCCGCCCACACCGACACCGAAGACGAGCCGCCCCTCGGTCAGGTGGTCCAGCGTGGAGACCTGCTTAGCGACCGGTGCGGGATGACGCAGTGGCAGCAGATATACTGCCGTGCCCAGAGTCAGTCGCCGGCTGACCACCGCGGCCTGCGCAAGCTGCAGAAGCGGATCCAGCATCGGCAGCGGAAAAGAGATGTGATCGCCGACCCAGAGCGAATCGTACCCGGACCGGTCCACCAGTTCGACCAGCGAGACCAGTTCGCCGAGCTTCGGCCGCCAGGCATCACCAGCGGGTTCGGTACGGCGATGAATGGTCTGGATGCCGATGCTCAGCTTGGTTTCAAGCGGCAGGGTCATCGATCATACCGCCCGCCACACCTCCCCGTCCCGCACCGCCTTTCCTTCGGCGCTCAGCTTCAGCAGGTGCGCCAGCACATTGCGCTCTGCCGCACGTTGCAGCCGCGGGTGCGTCTGCGAATACAGCGCATCGCGCAGCGCCAGCGTGCTTGCCGGCGCCTTGGTCAATCGCGCCAGGATGCTCCGTTCCCGCTCCATTCGATGGAACAGCAGCGCCCGCGTCAGCTTTCGCGGCTCCCGCAACCTCGGCCCGTGGCCAGGAAGGAACACGTCGTCGCTGCGTTCCAGCACGCGTTTCAGGCTTGCAAAATAGGCCCGCATATCCCCGTCCGGTGGGCTGACGACGCTGGAATTCCATGACATCACGTGATCAGCGCTGAACAGCACCGCGGTGCCGTCCTGCGCCGCCAGTTGAAAGCACAGATGGTCGGATGCATGGCCCGGCGTATGGATCGCCGTCATGCCGGCAATTATTTCATTGTCATTAAGCCGACGGTCCGGTGTGAAACCCTCGATCGCGGTGTCGTGGAACGCCGCCACCGGGGCACCGGTCGCGGCCCGCAGCGCCGGCGTCGCCTCCACATGGTCGTGATGGAAATGCGACAGCAGGATCAGATCCACCTTCCCGCCGGTCGCCCGCATTATGGCATCCACATGGTCCGGTTCGTCCGGGCCGGGGTCCAGCACCACCAGCCCGTCGGCGGTCTCGATCAGATATGTGTTGGTGCCGTGATAGGTCATCGGCCCGGAATTGGCGGCGACGATGCGGCTGATGCCCGGCAGCACCGGCAGCATCGGGCCGCGTTCAGGTTCGGGTTCAGTCAGGAAGGCCATGGTTCCCTCGCGTCCTACCAGCGAGTAGATGACGGAAACGGCCCGCACTGGCAACGCCCGTCACCCACAAACGGTCATGGCCGGCGACGGCCGGCCATTCACATCTTAATACGAAAGACACCAATCCTGCGGCGTCCTTGTCATCGCTGGGCGCAGGCATCGGCGGCCATAACCAGGGCGGGTGATGACGCGGCACTGCGGCGTGAGTTCGGCAATGCCGGAGATGCCGAGCCTCACCTGGTGAGCCTGCGCAGCCTATTGCGCCCAACGCACACTACACCCGCAACCGCCCACCACCGGCCGCGACACCCAGCAACAGGACAGCCACGATCATCAGCGCCACCGACAGGCTGGTTGCCTGGGCAACGAAGCCGATCGCTGCCGGACCAGCCAGGATGCCCGCATAGCCAAGAGTGGTGATCGCCGCGACCGCAACATGCTCCGGCGTCGCCGTCTGGCGCCCGACCGACGAGTAAAGCACCGGCACGATGTTGGAACAGCCGGCGCCCACCAGTGCGTACCCTGCAATCGCCGCCACCCTTGATGGGACCAGCGACACCAACGCCAGACCTGCCGCTGCGCTGGACGCGCCGGCAACAAGCACGCGCCGCCCGCCGAAGCGCCGGACGATTCTATCGCCGGTCAGGCGGCCAATGGTCATGGTGCAGGCAAACACCGCATAACCGAGCCCCGCACGCGACGGCGCAACACCGCGCAAGGACGTCAGAAACACCGCGCTCCAGTCAAGCGCGGCGCCCTCGGTCAGGAACACGATGAAGCAAAGAATGCCGATGAACAGAACGATGCCGCGTGGGATCACGAACACCGAACCACCCCCCTCGCCGCCGTACGTAAGCATGTGTGGAGCCGCCGTGACCAGGCCGGCTGCGACGCCGCCTGTCGCACACAGCGCCGCGATCAGGGGCGAAGCGCCGACGCTCAGAAGCGCGCTGATACCACCCGCTGCTACGATGCCGCCGGCGCTGAACAGGCCATGAAAGCCTGACATCATCGGGCGCCCGCTTGCCTTTTCGACGATCACCGCCTGAATATTGGCAGCGCAATCGATGCCGCCGATTGCCGCTCCGAACACAAGGACCGCCGCTGTGAGTATCAGCGGTGTGGATACGGTGGCCAATACCGGCAATATCAGGCAGATCACTGCCGCTGCCGCAACCAGCACCACCCGGCAGCCGAAGCGTCCCGCCAGTGCCCCGGCCAGCGGCATGGTCACGATCGATCCTGCGCCAAAGCACAACAGCAGCAGACCGAGCGCGGCTTCGGACAGGCCTGACCGGGCTTTCACAAACGGAATCAACGGCGCCCAGGCCGCCGTCCC
>DATIMO010000039.1:0-10042 GCA_035475215.1 Acetobacteraceae bacterium
AGCGCCTTCAGCGCCACCGACGGCGCGCGGCCGAATATGTGCATGATCACGAAGTCCGGCCGGTAGCGCTGGGCGATATCCAGCGCCTGCGCGCTCATTTCGATGCCTGGCGGCGGAACGGCATAGGTCTTGAAGTCGAACCCCTCCATCTTCTGCAGTCGCTCGAACACCGGCAGCGGTTCGTGACCGGCGGGATTGTCGTACATCACGTAACCGATCTTCTTGCCGTGCAGGTCGCCACCCAGCCGTTCCTTGGCGAACTGGATCGATGCCGCGGCTTGCGACCAGTAAGTCGCCGCGATCGGAAACACATATGGGAAGCGCGCGCCGTTGGCTGCCGAAGCGGGGCCGAATCCGGGGCAGGTGCCTGGTATCTTGTCAGCGTTGAGGCGCGGCGCCAGCGCCTCGGTCTGCGGCGTTCCGTACAGCAGGATCGATACCGATCCCTGCTGCTTCTCGCGCTGGTATTCCTCGATTGCCGGAGGCACCTGATACTGGTTGTCTGACTCATTGACAACGATCTTGTATCCACCGACACCGCCGCCTTTATTGATCAGGTCGGCATAGTGCATAACCGCCGGGCACAGCACGGTGCCGACCAGTTGTGTCGGTCCGGTGCGATCGCACTGCTCGCCGATGATGACCTGCTTCTCTTGGGCACGTGCCGGCCCGATGAAGCGCAACCCGGCGCTTGCCGCTGCCGTCGTCAGTACCGTCCGCCGTGTGGTGTGCATTGTCGTCTCCTGTTTTGCCAGTCTCCCGTTTCAGTACGAAAACGGCCACGTTCGGAACCAGGTCCGCACGTTCCGCCACAGCCGGTCGAGCCCTTCAGGCTCGGCCACAAGGAAAATGATGATCAGCCCGCCGAACAGGCAGAGCCGGAGTTCCGGGATGATACCGGCAACATCGAGCCCGGCGCCGAATAGGCCGCCCGCCGCCTCCAGCACCCGGCGGGTGACCACCGGCAGCAACGTAATGAACGCAGCCCCCAAAATCGATCCGGAAACCGACCCGAGACCACCGATGATCACCATCGCCAGATAATTGATCGACACGTCGATCTGGAACTGCTCGTAATTGGCGATGCCGAGATAGTAGCTGTACAGCGCGCCCGCCACGCCGGCATAGAACGACGAAATGGCGAATGCGATCAGCTTGGTGCGGAAGATATCGATGCCGATGATCTCGGCCGCGATGTCCTGATCCCGCACGGCGATGAACGCCCGCCCGTAGCGCGACCGCTCCAGGTTCTTCGCGGCAATCACCGCCAGCACCGCAAACGCAAGCAGGAACAGATAGAACCCCGCCTGCGTGTGTAGCGTGTAGCCGAACACGACCGGCGGCGGCATCTGGATCGTCGCCTGGATGCCACCCGAAATCCAGGTGATATGGTTGATGATCCACTCGATGATGAACTGCGCCGCCAACGTCGCGACAGTCAGATACAGCCCCTTGATGCGCAGCGACGGAACCCCGACGATCGCGCCGACCAGCGCAGTCATTGCGCCGGCAGCCGGGATCGCAATCCAGAACGACGCATGCGCCCGGATGATCAGATTGGCCGCGGTGTACGCCCCGACCGCCATGAACGCACCCTGGCCGATCGATATCTGGCCGGTGTTGCCGGTCAGAAGATTGAGGCCGATCGCTCCGACCACAGCCACCAGGATCAGGTTCAGGATGGACAGCGTGTAGTCCGAGGCCAAGACCGGTATCAGCACCACCAGCAGAACCGCCAAACCCGCCAGCCACCAGCGCGTTGCCGGCAACGGATACAGCGCCATGTCGGCGGCGTAGCTGGTCTTGAACACACCGGCTTCGCGATAGAACATGCCTGCCTACACCCGTTGCACAGGTCGTTTGCCGAATATGCCGTACGGCCGGATCATCAGTGCGGCGATCATCAGCACGTACGGCATGAAATCCTTGGTTCCGCCGCCGACCAGCGGATCCAGATAGCCGGCCGACAGGCTTTCCACGACGCCCACGATCAATCCGCCGACCACCGCGCCCAGGATCGAATCGAAGCCGCCCAGGATCACCACCGGAAACACCTTCAGCCCGACCAGCGCGAGCTGGTTATCGACGCCCAGCAGCGCGCCCCACACCACGCCGCCAAGTGCGGAAACCACGCCGGTCATTGCCCAGGCCAGCGCGAAATAGCGCTGCACGTTGATGCCCATCGCCGCGGCAACCTGCTGGTTGTCCGCCACCGCGCGCATCGCCAGCCCGACGCGGGTGCGCAGAAAGAACCAGGTGAACACTGCCAGAAATACCAGGCTGACGCCGGCGCCCAGCAGATCGATCGGCGGCAGCATGATCGGGCCAAGGAAGAACGGATCGTCCGGAATGGGCAGCGTAATCGCCCGCGTGCCGGCGCCGAACGCCAGTGTCGCCACACCGCGCAGCAGCGCGGCGACCCCGATGGTCGCCATGATCACTGCAATGATCGGCCGGCCCAGCAGCGGTCGCAGCACCACGCGTTCCAACCCGAAGCAGAACGCCACCATCCCGCCCAACGCCAGCCCGATCGCCGCCCACAGCGGCAGGGCGGTTTCGGCACCCGCGGCAATGAAGGCGCCGAACATGACGAACTCGCCCTGCGCGAAATTGAACGCCTCGGTTGCCTTGTAAACCAGGACGAATCCCAGAGCGATCAGCGCATACATCAGCCCGACCAGCAGCCCGTTGCAGACCAGCACAAGGCTGAAGGTCAGATCGTCAGGCATGCGCCGTCTCTTCCGGCTGGACCGCGACATCGCCCCATTCGCTCTCGTCACGGCGCAGATCGACCCCCAGCGCACGAAACTCGCGCAGCAATGCAGGGTCCAGCTTGCCCGCGCCGACATGAACCCAGCGCAGCCGCGAAAGCCCGATCTGGTCACGTATCGGGCGGTTCACCGCAACGTCCGCCAGCCAATCGGCGATGCGTAACGCAACCGGCAGGTTCGCGCCCGCCTCGCGCCGGCGTTCCGCTTCCATCGAAACCTTCCGGCACCGACCCAAAACCCGACGTTTGAACGAAGTCGCCGCCTGTGCCCGCCGCTCGATGCTGCGTGCCAGATGCGACCACAGCGGTGGCGGCGCCAGCAGCATGTCCGGGCCGATCTCGCGCAGATCGCGCAGCACCGTATGCGGGGCTTCTGGACAGTTGCAGGTGAAGCCGACCATCAGGCCGAGCGCCAGCGAATAGACCGCGTCGCCGATCGTTGCCATCGGCAAATAGCAGAACGCGTTGTCGCCAGGCCGCACATTCTCGGCCGCGGCAATGGCCGACGCCTCTGCCAAAAGCCGCCGATGCGACACATGCGCAACACCGGAAAGCAGCAACGCCGCATCCTCCGAACGGCCCGCACCGATCGCTTCCTGCACCGCACAGGGATGCCCTTCGCGATGGCGGCGACCCGCCGCGGCCACCGCATCGAATGCCAGAACGCCGGCCTGCTGTTCACCCGTCAGCGTCTCGCAGACAATCAGCAACGGTTCAGGCAGCGTTTCCCACGCCGCCAGCAACTTGCCGAACTGCTCCTGGTCCTGCACCACGATCGCCGACACGCCGGCGTCGCGCAGCAGTGGTGCGATCTCGGCCGGCTCCGCATCGGGATCGATCGGCACTCCCGCCCCGCCGAGCGCCTGCGCAGCGAGCAGCGCGGCATAGAGACGCGGCCGGTTATCCCCCAGCACCGCAACCCGGGCCCCGCGCTTGATCCCGTTGGCAACCAGCCCGAGCATGAAATCGCCGACCAGCGCCCCCATGTCCGACCAGGTCAGCGTCTGCCAAATCCCGCGATGTTTCAGCCGAAACGCCGGAGCTGCCGGATTCTCAGCCGCATTGCGCAGCAACAGCCGCGGCAGAGTGTTCGCGTTCATGCCGCCGCACGCGTCACGTGCCGGACCCCAAGATAAGCCTGGATCACCGCCGGATCGCGTTGCACCTGATCGGGCGTGCCCTCGGCAATCTTGCCGCCCCGATCCAGCACCGCGACGCGATGCGAAATATCCATCACGACCGCCATATCATGCTCGATCAGGATGATCGTCGTGCCGCGCGCCGCGTTCACCTGCAGAATGGTGCGCGCCATATCGTCCTTCTCGGCGTGCGTCACGCCGCCCATCGGCTCATCCAGCAGCAGCAGCTTCGGCTCCAGCGCCAGCGCGCGCGCCAGTTCCACCCGTTTCCGCAACCCATAGGGCAACACCGCGCTCGGCTGCTTGCGCACGTCCTGCAGATCGAGAAACTCGATCAGCTCTTCCACCCGCGCCCGGTGCGCCACTTCCTCCGCCCGCGCCCACCCCCAATACAGGATGGACGCAAATACACCCGTATGCATCCGGACATGCCGCCCGAGCATGATGTTGTCGAGAACGGTCATGCCGCGAAACAGCGCGATATTCTGAAAAGTCCGGGCGACGCCGAGCGCAGCGATCCGCGACGGGCGCGCGCGGGTGATATCGGTTCCGCCCAGCGCGATCATGCCCCGGTCCGGCTGATAGAAGCCGCTTATGATATTCAGCAAGGATGTCTTGCCGGCGCCGTTCGGGCCGATGATGGACATGATCTCGCCCGGCCGGACCGCGATCGACACATCGTTGATCGCCGTGACCCCGCCGAACCGCTTGGTCACGTTGCTGATCGAAAGCTCAACCGGATCCTTCGTGACGCCGCCGGCGATCACTGCGGGCATGATGCTTCCCAGACCCCTCCCTGTAATGAGGTCTTGTTATGACTGCATCATGCCGCCCTACGCGACGCAGTGCAAGCGGTTCGCAAGACCGCGATCGCACCGGCCTTAGCCGAACAGCATCTCGATATCGGCCTCGGTCATCGCCAGCGCCCCACCCTTCTCAGCCCCCAGAATCCCGGCGACAAGCGCCCGCTTGCGCGCCTTCAAGCCTTCCATCTTCTGCTCGATCGTATCAAGCGTGACCAGCCGGTGCACGAACACCGGCTTGTCCTGCCCGATGCGGTGCGCGCGGTCGGTGGCCTGATCCTCGACCGCCGGGTTCCACCACGGATCGTAATGGATCACCGTATCGGCAGCGGTCAGATTCAGTCCGGTGCCGCCCGCCTTCAGACTGAGCAGGAATACCGGCACTTCGCCCGACTGGAAGCGGCGGATCGGCGTCTTCCGATCGACGGTATCGCCGGTCAGCAGGGCGAAGGGAATGTCGGCTGCATCCAGTCGCGGCATGATCAGCGCCAGCATGGAGGTGAACTGCGAAAAGACCAGCACGCGGCGACCTTCCGCCAGCAGCGTTTCCAGCAGTTCCATCAGCCGATCCAGTTTGGCGGAACCCGGTTTTGCCCGCTTCACCGTGCTCAGTTTCAGCAGCCGTGGATCGCAGCAGGCCTGGCGCATCTTCAGCAACGCATCCAGGATGATGATCCCGGAACGGGCGAGACCCCGCTCCGCGATCGCCTGCCGAACCCGCGCATGCATGGCCAACCGGATGCTTTCGTATATGGCGCGTTGCGCCGGCTCCAGTTCGACTGATTCAATGATCTCGGTCTTCGGCGGCAGATCGGTCGCCACTTCCTCCTTCGTGCGACGCAGCAGGAACGGGCGCACGCGCCGGGACAGCAACGCGCGTTGCTCATCATCGCCGCGCTTCTCGATCGGCGTGCGATAGCGCGAACGGAACGATTTCGCACTGCCGAGGAATCCGGGCGCCAGGAAATTGAACAGCGACCACAATTCGCCCAGATGGTTCTCCATCGGCGTGCCGGACAGGCACAGCCGCTGCCGCCCGCGCAGGCGCGCCACCAGTTTGGTTGTCTCCGCCGCCGGATTCTTGATCGTCTGCGCTTCGTCCAGCACAACAACGTGCCAGTCCTGCCCGCACAGCACCTCTTCGTCGCGGCCGATCAGGGGATACGTGGTGATCACCACGTCATGGCGGGTGATCTCAGTGAAAAGTTGTTTGCGCGCCGCACCGTGCAGCACCAGCACGCGCAAACTGGGGGCGAAACGCTCGGCTTCCAATGACCAGTTCGTCACCAGGCTGGTCGGACACACGATCAGGGCCGGTCGGTCCAGCCGACCTTCCGCATGCTCGATCGCCAGATGAGCGAGCGTCTGCACCGTCTTGCCGAGACCCATGTCGTCCGCCAGCACGCCGCCGAGCCCCGCACCGGCCAGGAATTGCAGCCAATCGACACCTTGCGCCTGATACGGTCGCAGCAGCCCGCCGAAGCCATCCGGAATGGACGCATGTGGAATGGAACCGCCGGCCTCGCGAAGCTGACGCCCCAGCGCGCGCAGCGCCTCGCCGCCTTGCCACACAAGCTCCGGAACTGCGCTCTCCAGAACCGCCAAATCGGCTGCGTCCAGCCGCGTGAAGCCGATACGGCCCGCCTCGGCGTCGATCCCGCCGCCGGCAAACAGCTCGGACAACGCCAGCAGCATCGTGCGAACCGGTCCGAGCGGCAGCGACAGCAGACGACCGTCCGGCAGCGGCATGACGAACGGCGCGTCATCCGGCGCATCTGCCAACACCTTCGCCAGATCGTTCCCGTCCGCGGCCGCGATCATCTTCACCAGGCCAGGCACCAGATCGATGCGTTCGCCCTCGACCACGACGCCCAGATGCAGTTCCAGCCAGTCAATGCCGGAGCCTTCTTCCAGCTCGGCAGTGACATCGCCACTCGCCTCTATAAGGCGCAGCGGGAAGTCCGCATCGATCTCAACCACCCATCCCGCGCGACGCAACCGCGGAAGGTCATTCAGCATAACATGCAACCAAGCCGAGCCGTCCTGGTCCAGCAGCATATGGTCGTCAGCATTGGGCAGGTTGGGAATGAAGGGATAGACATCTCCCAGCCGTCGGAAGCCAAGCCCAACCATGTCGGAAGCGGCGGCGCTTTCGGCCGCCCTGTCGCGCGCCAGGCGAAACAGTCGCCCGCCGGTCGCAACCACCTCTGGCGACTGGCGCGTTCCAACGGTCACCGGCCCATAACGGAAGCCAAGCCGGGCCAGGGCCGGTGGCGCGACCCGGATCGACGCATACCTGTTCAGCACAGGCTGAGACGCCGGGCCGGCGATCAATCGCAGGCTCGGAACCATCTTCTCGCGAATGATTTCCGGCGGCGCCATCTCGGCCGGCACCGGCACGGTCAGTCCGGTCAGGCGGCGCGACAGTTCGCTGCGAACCCGGTTCGCCTGCGCGGCAGGAATTGGCGGCGCGTCGAGCAGCTTGGCCGCAAGCTGATCCGGCAGATCGAGCGTGACCGGACCCAGCAGCCCCCGATCCGGGTCCGCGTACCACGGAGGAGGGATGCGGATCACCTGGCCCGCGGTGTCGAGGTCGATCGCCGGTACCTGGCTGCCGTCATCCGGATTGACGCGCCAGTGCAGGCGACCCGCACGCGGCGGTCCTTCAGCCAGTTCGGGACCCTTCACATCCGCCCAGCGCGCGCGCCCCGTCTCCAGAATGCGGCGCAACGTATCCGCCGGAGCATCCTCCGGTGACGGAGAATAGCTGCGGCGTTGAGTCAATCGGTTGAGAATGATATGATCAACCGGTTCGGCCCATTCGGGCAGCTTGCTGCCGGTCCAGCGCTCCTGGGCCAGCGGCCGACCGGCGCCCAACACGCCGTCCTTGCGAAGCGTGGCTGTGAATGGCCGAATCTCCAGGGTCTCAACGCCGCGAGGATTTTGCGCGCCGCTCAGCACATAGACCAACCGCTGGCGCTGTGCCGTGGATTGCTGCGCGTCGGCCGGTGCGACGCGATCCAACTGCACGAGCCAATGGTTCAGGTCGAACGGCAGCGGCGGGTCGGCGATCGCGCTTTCGTGGGCCGCGCTGTCACCGGATGCCGACGATTGTTCCGGGACCTGCAACCGCTGCGTTCGCCGCGCCGCGATCAAGGCCGCCGCCACATGCTTGCAATTGAAACCGACAGGGCAGGTGCAGGTGCCGCGGATTTCCAGTGGCACACCCGCCTTTTGCCGCAGCACCACGTGCTGCTGATATGGCCGCGAAGCGGAGCCCTTGGTTTCCGCCTCTATCACCGTGCCGTCGGCGCTGATCGTAAGCTGCCGCAGGCGCCCGCTGGCCACGTAAAAGCCGCCGTTGTGGAAGGCGCCGCGGCCGGTTGCCCGGATGATTTCGCTGTCAGCCGGCCGCGGGGCCGCTGACGCCACGGGAACGAGCATGTTCATGCCCGGAGCTTACCCGCCGGTCCGAGTCGGGGAAGCGGGCCGAAACCAGCATCACGTCGCGGTGAACCGAACCCGCCAACATCGGTTTGGACGCGTTCGAAAACCCCGCTACAAAGCTGATCGTGAACCGCAAAGTTATGGATTCCCGGGATTTCCTCTCCGGCGGAGGCGAACTCGGCGCCCTCATGCGCGCCACCGACTGGTCCCGCACGCCCCTCGGACCCCCCGCTGTTTGGCCAAACAGTCTCAAGACGCTGGTTCGCATCATCCTCACTTCACGCCAACCGATGTTCGTCTGGTGGGGTGAGCGGCTGATCAACCTGCACAACGACGCCTACCGCTCGATCCTCGGCGGCAAGCATCCATGGGCGCTCGGGCAGCCGGCGTCCGAGGTCTGGCGCGAGATCTGGGATCAGGTCGGCCCGCGCGCCGAGCAGGCATTGCGCGGCAACGAAGGCACCTATGACGAAGCGCTGCTGCTGATCATGGAGCGCAATGGCTACCCGGAAGAAACCTACTACACCTTCTCCTACAGCCCGGTGCCGGGCGACGATGGCGGCATCGGCGGCATCATTTGCGCCAACACCGACGACACCCAGCGCATCATCGGCGAGCGCCAGGTGACACTGCTGCGCGAACTGGCCACGCGGACCGGCGACGCCCGCACCATCGATGACGCCTGCAGCCATATCGAGGCGGCGCTACGGACGGATCCGCGGGATCTGCCATTCGCGCTGTTGTACCTGACCGCCGCCGACCGACCGCACCCGGCTCTCGCGTGCAGCTTGGGATTAGCCGGTACCGCCGATGCTCCAGCCGCCCACCTCGCAGATCCGGCGCTGTGGCCGCTGACCGACGTGCTGCGCAACGGCGTGCCCGCGCTGATCCCCGATCTTGGCCGGCGCATTGACGGTCTGCCCTGCGGCGCCTGGGACCGGCCGCCGAGCAGCGCGGTGGCGTTGCCGATCGCCGCGGCCGGACAATCGGAGCGGGCAGGGGTGCTTATTGCCGGTCTGAACCCCTATCGCATGTATGATGACAGCTATCAGGGATTCCTCGGCCTCGTCGCCGGCCAGGTCGCCGCCGCCGTTGCCAACGCCCAGACCTACCAGGACGAACGCCGCCGTGCCGAAGCGCTGGCTGAGCTGGACCGCGCCAAGACCACCTTCTTCTCCAACGCCAGCCACGAATTTCGCACCCCGCTCACGCTAATGCTCGGCCCGCTCGAGCAGTTGCTCGCAGAAGGCGCCGCGCACGACGCCGTACCGGCCGACCGGGCCGATCTGGAACTGATGCACCGCAATGGGTTGCGGTTGCTGAAGCTGGTCAACACACTGCTCGACTTTTCGCGGATCGAGGCGGGGCGTTTCCAGGCGGTCTATGAACCGGTCGATCTCGCCCTGTTCACCGCCGAGCTTGCCAGCACCTTCCGCTCCGCGATGGAGCGCGCCGGACTCCGCTTCACCGTCGATTGTCAGGCGTTGCCTGCGCCGGTCTACATTGATCGGGACATGTGGGAGAAGATCGTCCTTAATCTCCTTTCCAACGCCTTCAAATACACCCTTGCCGGCGAAATCGCCGTGCATCTGCGCGACACCGAAGGCGACGCGGAACTTACAGTGCAGGACACCGGCGTCGGCATTCCCCGAACCGAGTTGCCGCGCATCTTCGAACGGTTCCATCGCATCGAGGGCCAACCCGGCCGCACCCAGGAAGGCACCGGCATCGGACTGGCGCTGGTGCAGGAACTGGTACGGCTGCACGGCGGAAGCGTCCGCGCCGACAGCCGTCCGGGGCAGGGCTCGACTTTTTCCGTGATCATTCCGTTCGGTTCCACACATCTGCCGGCCGATCAACTCGGCGCTGCCCGCACGCAAGCC
>DATIMO010000040.1:0-8600 GCA_035475215.1 Acetobacteraceae bacterium
CTGCATTCTTTGACAACCTTGCTCGCCTGTACCCAGACTCGCCCATGCACCTCACAGCCGAAGAACAGTCCTGGCTCGCCGGCGACATCGGGCCGGCGCGGCACTGGGCGATCGAACACCAGATGCGCGTCGGCCGGTATCTCGGCGCGATTGATCTGGTGCCGGTATCGCAGGCGCACATCATGGCCGATACCGAATCCCTTGGCCCCGCCGGCGTGGACTGGCTGGAACGACTCGCCGCGCTTCCGCCCGATCAGCGCCGCGCCCGCATTCCCACCATCACCGATCCGCGCGGCACCGATTTCGCCGCCGCCGCGCGACTGAAGCAGCAGGACTGGATGGTATCGCTGGAGCGCCGCACCGTCGCCGCATTCGAGTCGATGGGCATCCTGATGACCGATACCTGCATCAACTATCAGACCATCATGCCGGCGATACGAAATGAGCACATGGCCTATGGCGACACCGGCGTGGTGATCTATTCCAACAGCGTCCTCGGTGCGCGCTCCAACTTCGAAGGCGGGCCGTCGGCGCTGGCCGCCGGCCTGACCGGGCGCACCCCACGTTATGGCTACCACCTGGATCAGCACCGGAACGCCACATTGCTGATCCGCGTGGCGGACACGCCGCATGAGTTGCACGATTGGGGCGCGCTGGGCGCGCTGGTGGGGCAACTTGCCGGGGATTACTGGCAGGTGCCGGCGCTGATCGGTATCGACCGTGTGCCGACATCGGACGAGCTGAAACATTTCGGGGCGGCGCTGGCGAGCTTCGGGTCCGTCGCATTGTTCCACATGATCGGGATAACGCCCGAGGCACCGCGGCTTCAGGACGTCGCCGATCCCGCCATGCCGGAACGCGCGACCTTCGGCACCGACGTCCTGGCCGCCTTCCAGGCGCGGTACACCAGCAACATCGATACCGTCGATGTCGTGGTGTTCGCAGCCCCGCAGCTTAGTCTGCTGGAACTGCAAACCCTGTCGCGCATGCTGGACGGACGACGTGCCCGCACTCCACTGCTGGTGGTCACCAGTCCACAGGTGAAGCCGGATGCCGACCGGATGGGAATCACCGCGCGCATCGAAGCCTCCGGCGGACTGGTTCTGTCCGGCATGTGCTTCTACCAGAGCTATGCGCGCGAGTTGGCCGAAGCAAATGGCTGGCAGGCGCTGGCGACCAACTCTGCCAAGCTGGTGAACATCCTCGGCGGCTACGGCTATCGCCCGGTGCTGCTGTCCATGCAGCACTGCGTGGATGTCGCATGCAGCGGGCGGATTGCACGATGATCGTGCTGCGGGCTGAAGCCGGCATGGGCCGGCGCGTGCGCGGGCGCGCACTGGTCGCCAAGGACGGGTTCTCTGCCCGCTATGATCTCGATCGTATCAACGGCATCTTCTCCCGCCCGGAACACAAGCTGGCGGGCCGCAGTTACGTCGGACGCGTGCTGGTGCTGGATGCGGCGAAGGGCGGTGTCGCCACAGCGTGGATGCTGCACGAGATGGCGGCGCGCGGTGTGATGCCGGCGGCGCTGGTGCTCAACCGGGTCAATCCGATCATGGTGCAGGGCGCGGCGCTGGCCGATTTCACCATGATCTCCGGCTTTGCACAGGATATCACGCAGGCGGTGCCGGACGGCGCGACGGTAGAGGTGGATCCCGGAAGCGATCCGCCGGAACTGCGTGTGTTGTCGGAGGAAACGCCCCCTCCCCCTTCCCCCTCCCGCAAGAGAAGGGGGCTCTGATGAGTTACGAGCAGCCCTATGCGGGGTTGAAGGTGATCGACCTAAGCCAGGGCGTCGCCGGACCGTATTGCACGATGCTGATGGCGCAGTACGGCGCGGACGTAATCAAGGTGGAACCGCCGGAAGGCGGCGACTGGGCGCGCGGACTCGGTGTCAAATATGCCGACAACACCGCCTATTCCATCCCCAGCAACGTCGGCAAGCGCAGTATCGCGCTCGATCTGAAATCGGCAGACGGGCGGGCCGTGCTGTGGCGGCTGATCGAGGGCGCCGACGTGTTCGTGCAGGGCTTCCGTCCAGGGGTAATCGAACGATTGGGGTTCGGCTACGCAGCAGTGGCCGAGCGTGAGCCGCGCATCCTGTACCTGTCCGTGTCCGGCTTCGGCCAGACCGGTCCCCTGGCCGAGCGGCCGGCGATGGACCCGGTCCTCCAGGCGTTCACCGGACTGATCGCCGAGAATCTGGGCGAGGATGGCGTGCCGCATCGGATTCCGATCATTGCCATCGACATGAGTACCGCGCTGTACACGTTTTCGGCCGTCGCGCCGGCGCTGTATGCCCGCCGTGATGCGCCGCGCGGTCGTCACATAGAGGCCAGTCTGCTTCAGGCGGCCGCCGGCCTGCAGGTGGTGCGGATGATGCAGCAATACCTTGAAGGCGGCGCGTTGCGGCCACCGGCTGGGCCAAGCGGAGTGTACAATGCGGCGGATGGCTGGATCTCGATCACCGTACCGCGTCAGCACGAATGGATCGCATTCTGCGCCGCCCTGGACCTGACGCATCTCGCTGACGATTCCCGTTTCATCGACAACGAGGGTCGGGTCGCCAACGCCGAGTCGCTGCGCTCGCTACTGCGGCCAATCTTTGCAACAGCCACCGTCGCCCATTGGTCGGATCGCCTGGCAGCGCACAAGGTGATGCATGAACGGCTGAACAGCTACACCGATTTTCTGACGCACCCGCACACCGCCGCATCGGGCGCCATTGCCTGGGTGGATCATCCGGGCGTTCCCCAACCGATGCCGCTGCCGAACCTGATCGGATTGCCAGCTTTCTCAGGCCAGGGTGCGCACTCTACCGCGCCCGGCCTGGGCGAACACTCGGAACAGATCCTGCGTGCCCACGGCTTTCCCGCCGATCAGATTGCCAGGCTCGCCGCGCGCGGCGTGATCCGAACGCCCCCTCTTCACAGTAGCGCGTGATCGCGTGAGGCGGACCCGCCAGAAAGCGTGAGTCCATGATTGCTTCAACTTGAAGCAATCATGGTCTCGAAAAGGGGGCTGACGCGGAATTCCGTCAGGGCGATTTGGTGGGGGTGCCGGTTCCCATCGGGGCGCCGGTCGTGCCGCCGGACGACATTCCAGCGGTCCCGGTCGAGGTGCCCATATCCGTGCTGGTGCCGCCCATCGACCCGCCTGCCGTGCCGCCGCCCATGGCCCCGCCCGTTTCGCCGCTGTTGGCACCCATCGCGCCTGTCGGCCCGATATGCATTGCCTGCAAGGTCTGCTCATCCAGATTGCCGGTCGACTGCAGCCCGTTCTTCTGCTGGAACTGCATCACCCCGTTCTGGGTCATCGGGCCCCAAACGCCATCGACGTGTCCCTTGTAATCGCCGTCGCGCTTCAAGGATGTCTGAATGCGGCGGACGGTCTGCTTCGACAATTCATTGCCCGGGGTTGCCGGCGGTGGCGTCGGAGCCGGCGCGGGCGCAGCGGCGGGCGGCGCGGCCGCCATCTGATTCTCCGATGAGCCGCTCGAACACCCGGCAAGGGCAGTCAGGGCACCAATCGCCACCAGACCGGCGATGCTGCGGATCTTGGTCATACTGAGTCTCCTATGGGTTGGAAGCGGGCAATCGGAAGCCGCGGCAGGAGCCGCGTGGGCGTCATGTTTCGCAACTGACGCATTCCAACCGGCGTTGCAACGCAAGCTTGCGTGGTTTCTGCTCTGACTCACGCGACCGTGATCAATCGGTCCCTGGCGTGGGGACCGGCGCGCGATCCGGCAATTCCGGCACGGTGAAATACACCCAGCAGAGATTGGCCAGCAGCAGGCCGGCGGTGACCAGGAACACCCAGCGCAGCCCGAGCACTGCAGCGACCCCGCCGCCGGTCAGCGGTCCGAGCGAGTTGCCAAGAAAAGTCGCCGAGGCAGTCAGGCCATATACCGTGCCACGCTGGGCGCGCGGGACCATGCGCCCGACCAGGGCGTTGGCGGTCGGCAGGATGCCGCCGATGAAGCAGCCGACGCCGAACCGCTCGGCCACGAATTCCCAATAGCCGCTCGCAAACGCCTGCGGGATGCTGGTGACCGCCGCGCCGAACAGAGAGATCAGCAAGACCCGGCGATAGCCGATCACGTCGCTGCGCTTGCCAAGGAACGGCGAGGCGATCAGGTCCGCCACACCGGTCACTGAGAATGCGAAGCCGGCCAGCGTCGCCACACTGCCCGGATCGGGCACCAGTTCCTGCACGAACAGCGTGATCACCGGCTGCACCGTGCGCACGCCGAACTGCGCCAGCAGCAGCACGAAGAACAGCGGCAGCAGTCCGGCCGAGCGGGTCAGCAACGCCAATCCCGACAGCATGGAACGTTCGTGCCGGTGTTGGCGGGGCGGCGTGAACTGCTCGTGCACGAACGCCCAGGCGAGCCCCATGGCTCCGAAGCAGATCGCGGCGGTGCAGTAGAACGGCACGCGATAGCTGCCGGTCGCGTCGGTCAGCGCGCCGCCCAGCACTGGCCCGACCAGCCCGCCGACAAGCTGCCCGGTGCTGAGCCAGCCGAGCGCGAAGCCCAGCCGCTGCTCCGGCACCTGACTTGCCACTAGTGCGATCGCCGAGGCCGAGAAGCCTGCGAAGGCGCCCATCAGGGCGCGGGCGCCGAAGAACTGCCACACGTTCAGCGACAGCCCCATCAGCACGGTGAAGAAGCCGATCGCGAAGCTGGACCGCAGCAGCATCAGCTTGCGTCCGCGTCGGTCGGCGACGCGGCCCCATAACGGCGAGGCGAAGGCGGCGACAAAGGACGTGGTGCCGTTCAGGATGCCGGCCCAGAGGTCGATCTGGGCCGCGCCGGTCACGCCGAGTTCCGGCAGGAACAGCGGCATGATCGGGCTGAGGATGGTGAAGGACAGGGTCATGATGAACTGGATGCCCACCATGGCCCACATCGTCCGCTGCCAGTTCGGCGGCACGGCGTCGTGCGCGTCTCGCGCCGGACCGGCGCGCTGTTCGTCCATGTGGGGCAGGATCGGAGCCGGTGGGAGGCTTGTAAAGCGAGCCAGATCCACGGCCCGACAGCATACATTGTAACCGATGGACGGCGTAGGACGGAAGGCGGAACGCATGCGCCCGGGAGGTTTGAGGTCTGGGTTCCGCCTACCCCCGCCACATCCCCACGAGCACCGATCGGCCGTGCATATGATGGTGCACCGCCGCCATTGCGTGCCCGAGCGCCAGCCCGACCAGCGCAACCGCGCACCCCCGATGCACCGGCCGCAGCACCGCGAACCAGGTCGGATCCGGTCCCACGACGTGCGGCACTGACAGCACCAGCAAGAACAGCGCCGGCGCGGTCGCCGCGGTCAGGTATCCCAGCACCGGCGTGACCAGCAGCAGCCCGTACAGCACCGCATGCACCACCGAAGCGGCGCGCCGCTGCCAATCCGGCAGCCGCTCCGCCCAGGCCGGTCGCCGGTGAATGGCCCGCAGGACCAGCCGCGCCGTGGTCAGCGCGAGAACCGTCAGCCCGATCGTCTTGTGCAATTGATACAGCAGAAACTTCAACAACAATGCGCTCAGCGGGGCGCCTACCATCACCCAGGCAATGACAAAGCCGGCGGCAACGAGTCCAGCAGTCCACCAGTGCAGCGCACGCTGGCCCCTTCGCCATCCTGCACGGGGAGACGGCTGGCACAAAGCGGGACAAGCCCGGGCATGACGCGGTCGGTGGCCGGCGCGAGGGTGGTGATGACGGGGCCGGCGGTTTGACCTCAGCCATCGGCCTTGTAGGGCAGCTCGATCCGGACATGGATCGTCAGCGTCACCGTGTCGGAAATGAACACCTGCCTCGCCACCATGCCGAAATCCGACCGTTTCAAACGACCCGTCACTGTGAAATCCGCCGTCTCGACATGGCGCACCGGATCCACCCGTCGGCTCAATAGCAGTGCATCCAGCGCCTGCGGGCGCTCGACGCCGCGAATCTGCAACTTTCCGCTGATCGCGTAGTGCTGCGCCGCACCGGGGACCACCGCGCTGCTGGTGTAGGTAATCGCAGGATGCGCCGCGACGTCGAAGAACTCCGGCGTGCGCAGCATCGCCGTGGCTTCGTCCCACGGCATGTCCAGCGATGCGGCGTCGATAGTGATGCGGAAGGTCGTTCGCTCCGGATGATCCGGGTCGATGTCCAGCACACCTTTGAACCGGTCGAACTTCCCCTGCGATGAAAACAGCCCCAGATGATCGACCGAGAAGTTGATCGAGCCGAACCGCTGGTCGATCGTGAAGATCAGCCCCGCCCGCCCCGGCGTGGCGATCTCTATCGCCGTCAGCCCGAACAGCAGCGCGCCGCGGGCCATGATCGACATCAGCGAAGGCAGCATGGTCGTCGGATCCCCGAAACCGTCCATCACGGAAGACGCAATCGGCAACCCTCTATTCCGCTGCATCAGCAGCGGATCGAATTCAGCCGGTTCCCAGTTCGGCCCGGATATGTCCGGCAATGCGATCCAGCTCGGTATCCGGCAGTGCCGCCACCGCCGCGTAACCCATGCCCTTTTCGATCCAGATGCAGCCCTTCATGTCACCTTGACCAATATCCGTTAGCGGCACGCGCAGATCCGTGCTCATCGGGCGCAGCAAAAGCGACAGCCGCTTGCCGGCGGCATCGTCATACATGAACAACGCCGCCGCAGCGCCATGCTCGGTTGCCAGCAGCCGACCGCCTATCAGATGATAGCCGGCGGCGGTCAGATCTGGCGGCACGACGGTCCGGCCCAACCGGTTCGACAGCCACTGGCGCAGATGCGCCTCTTCCGCTGCGCCTACCTCGATCGGATGACGTCGGTCGGCGGCAAAGACCGTGTGAGTGGCTAGAGCCTGCTGCTCCAATAGGCTCAACGCCAGCGTCGTGCGGTTGGGGGTTGCCGGGCCGTGCAGGAACCACCCCCCAGCGCCACCGATGCCCAGCGCCAAAACCAGTCCGGCCGCAATCCGCCACATCCCCGCACGCGGGCGCCGCCGTTCCTGCAGGATCTGCGTCAGGTCCAGCTTCGGTGGCAGCGGCTCAGAGACGCCGGCCAAGGCAGCCCGCAACGCCATCCGCTGGTCCTGGTAGGCAGCGATGCGGCGCCCGGTCTCCGGGTTTGCTGCCAGATAACGCTCTATTTCCGGGCGCCGCCCCGGCGGAAGCTGCCCATCCACGTACGCGTGCAGATCGTCCTCGGTGATCGGCAGATCAGGGTCGGTCACTTGACCCTCCGGAGCGCGGGCGTTGTTTCACCCTCCAACATCAGGCGCAATCGTTCGCGCGCGCGGGACAATCGGGACATCACGGTTCCGATCGGAACGCCGAGCACCTGCGATACTTCCGCATAGGACAGGTCCTCGACCGAGACGAGCAGAAGCACGCTGCGATGCTCCTCGCTCAAGGCGTCCAGTGCGCGCAGCAGGTCGCGCCCTTGCATGTGCACATCCTGGCTTGCCCGTATGCTCAACGTGTCTTCGCCGACCTCCTGTAATGAGACAGTGCGGCCGGCAGTTTTATTCCGTCTGGTTCGGCTGACGAACAGATTATGCATGATGGCGAACAGCCAGGCACGCAGGTCACCGTCTTCCCGGCGGGTGTGGATCTGATCGAGCGCCCGGACCAGGCAGTCATGCACCAGATCATCTGCATCCTGGCGGTCGTGCAGCAGCGACCGTGCGTACCGCCGAAGCGCGGGGATGCATGCCTCCATGCTTGCCATCAAGCCCGTCATTTTCTGGCTAGCGCCCGCCCCGCCTGGCCAATGCTATAGACGCAGCCTGCACCGGTTTATTCCCATCGCCTAGGGAAGAAATTGTCGCGATCGATCGCCGGAATAAGCCACTGCGTCACGCGTCCATGCACCAGGACGCCGGCGGATCAGTGCGCCGCGGAACCAGGGGGGACCGGCTGTGAAAAAAGGCACCACGATACAGGCTGCGGCAGTTCTCGGGCTTGGGCTGGGAATGGCCGCCGGATCGGCCAAGGCGGCTGTGGAGTTCACGCAGGCCAATCTGGTCTCGGACGGGTTCGTGCCGGCGGCTCATCTGGACCTCAAACTGGTCAATCCCTGGGGTATTTCCTTCAACCCGAGCGGAACCGGCAGCCCATTCTGGGTCTCCGACAACAACGCGGGCGTGGCGACGGTTTACACGGGCGCCGGAGTGTCGGTGATGCCGCCGTCGCCGGTCAGCATCGCGCCGCCGAACGGGGGCACGCCGGGGACTGCCACGCCGACCGGAACCGTATTCAATATTGCCGGGTCCGGATTCAACGTGACCAACGGCGTCACGTCCGGTTCGTCCAAATTCCTGTTCGCCACGGAAGACGGAACGATTTCGGGTTGGTCGCCGACCGTCGATGCCAGCCACTCGATACTGGCCAAGGACAACTCCGGCAGCGGCGCGGTGTACAAGGGACTGGCCATCGCGGATGTCGGTGGCGGGAACACAAATATTTACGTTTCGAATTTCCACAGCGGCCAAGTCGAAGTGTACGATCAAGGCTTCGGTCTAGTCAAAACATTCACTGATCCGACTGTGCCGGCCGGATATGCACCGTTCAACGTGCAGGTACTGAATGGCAAGCTCTACGTCACGTTCGCCTTGCAGGA
>DATIMO010000041.1:0-5649 GCA_035475215.1 Acetobacteraceae bacterium
GGTTGGTGTCCTTCCCCCGATCGAACCAGATGATACGTTTTGTTATCACCAGGACGGTGTCGAGCGGGCCTGAGGCGATCAGGGCCGCGGCATTTCGACCGGCGATCCATTGGAAACGAACCAATAGGGCCAGCTGCCCGTCCGCGCGCATCGTCAGATCGATGGCATGGCGGACGAAGCCGCGGAGGAAGCGCGCCGATGCCGGGCCGGTGCGTTTGATACTGCCGTCGCCATAGGGCGGGTTGGTCAGCAAGGAGCGGCAGTCAGCGGGAAAGTGCCGACACGTGTAGAAGTCGACCGCGGGGCGACCGAAGCCGTGATCCTCGAGGTCGGTTGCAACGACCTGATGGTTACGTGCGGCAACAACCCGGGCGATGGCGCCGTCGCCGCAGCAGGGCTCCCAGACCGGGCCGCGGAGATCGATGTTGTTCAGCAAACACTCGGTAACCCAGGCGGGGGTCGGATAGAAATCGTCGGCTTCGCGCGCATAGCCGGAAATATGCACAGGACGCGACGCACGGACGCGAGGCGCAGGATCGGCGGCGACCGTGAACAGGTTCGGCAGATCGAGAAGCATGTTCTGGGCTGGTCATCCGGCGGAGCGACTCGGGGTGTGGGGTGGGGTGAGTATAATGCATCCGGACCATGTTGAGGACGGGTCCTTGAGCAGCCGGGCTCGGCGCTCCACCATAAGAGGCATGACACATATTGCGATGTTGCCCGAGCGGGGCGTGATAGAGGTGAGCGGGGAGGACCGGGTGGCCTTCCTGCAAGGGCTGGTCTCCAATGATGTGGCGAAGGCGACGCCGGGCCGGACGGTCTGGGCGGCGCTGCTGACGCCGCAGGGGAAGTGGCTGGCGGATTTCTTCATTCTTACAGACGGGGACCGGTTCCTGCTGGACTGCGAGGCGGGGCAGATCCCGATGCTGGTGCAGCGGCTGGGGCGGTTCCGGTTGCGGTCCAAGGTGGTGGTGGCGCGACGGGACGAACTGCGCGTGTACGCGGCGTGGGGACATCCAGTACCAGCGAGCGAGGGCGTGATCGCACCGGACCCGCGGTTGGAGCAGGCGGGGTGGCGGATCGTGTCGGATGGAAGCGTCGCAGCCGATGCGGATGCGGATGCGTGGGATTGGCACCGGCTGGCGCTCGGGCTGCCGGACGGCTCGCGCGACCTGGAAGCGGAAAAGACCGTGCTACTGGAAGCGGGTTTCGACGAGCTGAACGGTGTGTCGTGGAGCAAGGGCTGCTACATGGGCCAGGAGCTGACCGCGCGAACGAAGTATCGTGGACTGGTGAAACGACGCTTGGTGCCGGTGGAAGTGGAAGGCCCCCTGCCCTCCCCTGGCTCGCCCATACTGCGCGATGGGATGGAGGTGGGCACAATGCGCTCCGGGCGCGATGAGCGCGGCATGGCGGTGCTGCGGCTGGACGCATTGCGCGACACGCTGGCATGTGGTGAGGCACGGCTGGTTACGCGTGTTCCCGACTGGATGCGTCTGCCGGAGCCGGTGCCATGAGTGAGACCCAGGTGATTGATTGGGAAAACCGGTACCAGATCGGGAAGACGGGATGGGAACGCGCGTCGTTGCATCCGGCGTTTCTGGCGTGGCGGCGGTCGGGGGAACTGGCGCCGTGCCGCATCCTCGTGCCGGGCGCAGGGCGCAGTCCGGAACCCGAGGCGCTGGTGGAGGCGGGGTTTGCCGTGACGGTGCTGGACGTTGCAGCGAGCGCCGCGGCCGCGCAACGGCAGCGGCTGGGGACGCGGGCGGAGATTGTGCAGGCCGATCTGTTCACGTGGGAACCGGCGGTGCCGTTCGATGCGGTGTATGACCAGACATGCCTGTGCGCGCTGCCTCCGGCACTGATGCCGGATTACGAGCAGCGGCTGGCCCGGTGGCTCCGGCCGGGCGGCGTGCTGTGCGTGCTATTCATGCAGAGCGGGGGCACCGGCGGGCCGCCATTCGATTGCCCGATCCCGGAGATGCAGCGGCTGTTTTCGGCCGAGCGGTGGGTGTGGCCGGAGGCGCTGCCGCCGCTGGTGCCGCATCCGTCGTTGCGGGAGGAACAACCGGCGCTGCTGCGGCGGCGATGACGTTGAAGCGGGAGGGGCGCATGCATCTGTTCAGACGGCAGGCGGTGGCGGATCCGGCCGCGGCGGCTCGGACGATTCCGGTGATCGACTATGGTCCATATTTTGCCGGGGCGGCGGGGGCGCTGGAGCCTCTGGCGGCGCAGGTGAAACGGGCGTGCGAGGAGGTCGGGTTCTTCTATGCGCTGAATCACGGCGTGTGGATGAGGCGGTGGCGCGGGGGTTTGCGGCGTCTCGGCAGTTTCATGCGCTGCCGATGGAGCAGAAGCTGAAGCTGCGGTTGAACGGGAACAATATCGGGTATCTGCCGATGAATGCGTCGGTGCAGGGGGCATCGACGGTGCACAAGGCGACGCGGCCTAATCTGAACGAGAGCTTTTTCATCAGTCATGATCGCGGGGCGGAGCATCCGGACGTGGTGGCGGGGAAGCCGCTGCGCGGACAGAATCAGTGGCCGGAGGGGATGCCGGAGGTGCGGCGTGACATGACGGCTTATTTCGGTGCGATGGGCGCGATGTGCGACCGCATGCTACCGGCGTTTGCCGTGGCACTGGGAATGCCGGCGGGGCATTTCGCGCCGTTCTTTGCCAACGAGGCGCATGCGAATTTGCGGTTCCTGCATTATCCGTCGCAGGACCCGGACGAGGACAATCTGTTCGGCCAGGCACCTCACACGGATAACAGCTTCATGACGGCGCTGGCGCGGACGGATGTGCCGGGGCTGGCGGTGCGGCTGCCGTCGGGTGAGTGGTTTCCGCCGCCGCTGATACCGGGGACGTTTCTGATCAACCTGGGCAATATCATGCGGCGGTGGTCGAATGATCGGTTCCTGTCCACACCGCATGGCGTGCTGAACGAATCGGGGGCGGACCGGTACTCGATCGCGTATTTCCACAGCCCGAATCCTGGTGCGGTTATCGAGCCGTTGCCATCCTGCGTCGATGCGGAGAATCCGGCGCGATATCCGAAAGCGGTGTATCGGGACCTGGTGCTGGAGTTCTATAGGGCTAATTACTTCCATCAGGAAGGACATAGTTCAGAGATGGCGGCGCGAGTGTAAAGCCCCTCGGCAGTATGCGGGAGAGCGGGGCTGAACGAAACTTTGCTGCATTGCACGGCTGTTTTTTGCGCCGAGGTTGGCATGAGGCGCATGGTGACCACCTGAGATGAAGGGTGGAGGGGAAGATCATGACGACCGTTGCGGCGATGCTGAAGCACAAGGGTCATCAGGTGGTGACGGTGGCGCCGACGGCGCGAATGGCCGAGGTGGCGCAGCTTATTTCGGACAAGCGCATCGGAGCGGTGCTGGTGCTGGACAGTGCCGACCAGTTGCTCGGGATCGTGAGCGAGCGGGACATCGTGCGCAGCCTGGCTGCGAACGGCGGACGCACGCTGGAAATGACCGCTGGACAGTTGATGACGCGGGCCATGCGAACGGCGACGCTGCGGACCACGGTGGCGGAGGCGATGCGGGAGATGACGGTGAGCCGCTTCCGCCACATGCCGGTGCTTGATCGCGGCGAGTTGATCGGCGTGATCAGCATCGGCGATGTGGTGAAGGCACGCATCATGGAACAGGAGTATGAGGTAGAGAGCCTGAAGACGTATGTTTCAGGTTCTGCCTGAGCTGTGCTGCGAAGTTCCGGTTACGGGTTGTTGTGGACGTTGCCGACGTGCATTGGCTGATCCCAGACCGGCTTGCCCAGGTTGACCTGTTTTGGTGAGGTTACGGCGCCGCCGACCGCGCCGGCTCCGGCGCCGATAGCGGCACCGGCCAGTGCGCCGGGCGGTCCGGCAATTGCCCCCACTACGGCGCCGGTGCCGGCGCCCGCCGCGGCACCGCCGCTGACACGTCCGGGCTCGCGGTTGCCGCATCCCGCCAGCAGCGTCAGGCTGCCGAGAACAATGGCAATGCGCATGGTTCGGTTCATCGCTATCCCTTTCGTTTGCTGACGTCGCAGAAACGCGCGAATGGCGGGTAAACTGTGGCGGGAGACGATCCGTTGGCATGGCGAAGCATCACGCTTGCGTGCGGAACTGAGGGAGGGACGTCATGGACGATCCGGTTGCGTATTCGCCGATTCTGCATCGACCCGCGCTGCGGTGGCCGAACGGGGCGCGGGTGGCGCTGTGGGTGGTGCCGAATATCGAGCACTACGAGTATCTGCCGGGGAGTGTGCGGGTTCGCGATCCGTGGCCTCGATCACCGCATCCGGACGTGCTGGGCTATGCGCAGCGGGATTACGGCAATCGGGTCGGGCTGTGGCGGCTGTTCGATGTGACGGACGCGCTGGGGATACGCTGCACGGTGAGCCTGAACATGGCAGTCATTCAGCATTATCCGGCGATTCTGGAAGCGATGGAGGCGCGCGGATGGGAGTACATGTCGCACGGTATTTATAACACTCGTTACCATTGGGGGGTATCGCCTGAGGAGGAGCGGGCGGCGATGGAGGAGAGCATCGAGGTCCATCAACGGTTGACCGGACGACGGCTGCGCGGCTGGTTCAGCCCGGCGATCAGCAACACGCTGAACACGTTCGAACTGGCGGCGGCATGCGGATACGACTACACAACGGACCTGTATCACGACGATCAGCCGTTTCCAGTACGTACGAAATCGGGGCGGCTGGTATCGGTGCCGTATTCGGTGGAAATGAACGACGTGATTGCGAATCGGCGCGGCGATGAGGCGGCAGAATTTGCGCGGCAGATCCGGGACTACTTTGATACTGTGTATGCGGAGGGCGCGGAACAGGGGCGGGTGATGTGCATTGCGCTGCATCCGTATTGGGTGGGCCAGCCGCACAGGTTGCGGGCGTTCCGGGGCGCGATGGAATACATTCTGTCGCATCCTGGGGTTTGGCTGGCAACGGCGGGTGAGATAACCGACTGGTTCGTTGCCCAGCATCTGCCTGCGATCGAGGCGCATCTCGCGGCGCGGGAGGCGGCGAATGGTTGAGCGCGGGCCGGGAATGGATCATGCACACTATCCGTTCCGACGGTTGCCGGATGCACCGCGCTTCGAGTGGCCGGACGGGGCGCGCATCGCGTTCACCGTGACGGTGATGCTGGATGTGTGGGAGATCGATCCGCCGGACGGCGCGAGCCGCGATCCGCGGATGGTTTCACCGTTGGGCAATTTCTTTCCGGACTGGATCACGTGGAGTTCGCGCGAGTATGGCGCACGGGTGGGGATATTCCGGGTGCTGGAGGCGCTGGATGCGTTCGGAGTTGTGCCCAGCGTGGCATTGGGGGCGGCGGCGGTGGCTCGGTATCCGGAACTGGTCGATGAGCTGTTGCGCCGGGGGTCGTGCTTCATGGCGCATGGGGTTTTTGCCACGCGGCGGATTACATCGGAGATGAGCGAGGCGGAGGAACGGGCGCTGATTGCTGAAAGCCGGCAGGCGGTGCATGCGACGACGGGGGTTGTGCCGGCGGGCTGGTGCGGGCAGGATTTCAATGAATCGGACCGGACGCCGCGGTTGCTGGCGGAGATGGGGTTTCGATACACGACGGATTGGGCGAACGATGACCGGCCTTTTGTCCTCGGGCCGTAT
>DATIMO010000042.1:0-2456 GCA_035475215.1 Acetobacteraceae bacterium
GATTCGGCGGGAGGCTGCGAGAACAATACATGAACCCATCCGATTCGGCCATCCCCGCCTGAGTGATTTCCGGTTCAGCGATGCCGGAAACCTGACGTGCCAGCTCGGCAATGCCGAACGGCTTGCGCAGGAACGTGGCGCGGTCGAGCCCGGCGGGCAGATTTGTCCCGGCATAGCCCGAGATCAGCACAACCGGCAGTTCGGGCCAGGTCTGCCGGACTGCTCGCACCACCGCCGGCCCGTCCAGGCCGGGAAGGGTCATGTCCGAAATCAGCACGGCGGGCCGATCCTCCGAATCCAGGTCGTGGGACAGCGCCGTCAGCAGCGCCTCACCATCCTCCGCCGCTATGACCCGCCACCCGTGCCCGGTCAGGGCCCTGGTGGTCAGCCGGCGCAAGGCCGGTTCATCTTCCACCAGCAGCACGAGTCGTCCATTGCCGCCCAGCGGCTTTTCCTGGGTGACGGGCAGATAGAGCCGCACCGCCGTGCCCCCACCAGGAGCGCCACTCAAGGTGACGAACCCGCCATGCTGTTGTGCCGTTTTCCGCACCGAGTAAAGGCCGAGCCCAGTGCCATGACCGGGCTGCTTGGTGGTGAAGAACGGCTCGAAGATCTGTTGATGCAACGCCGGCACCACACCGGGGCCGCTGTCGCGTAGTTCGATCAGCACGTAACGTCCCAGGGGCGGTGAATCGGGAGGCGAGTTGGGGGGCGCCGGCATGGTTTCCACCGACGTGCGCAAGGTCAGCGAGCCCTGGCCGGACATGGCGTCGCGCGCATTCGTTGTCAGGTTCAGCAATGCATCGTGCAGGTCGTCCGCATTCAGCAGCACGAGCTGTTCGGGGGCGCCATAAGTGATTTCCAGACGTATGTCGGATCCGGCGACGTAGCGCAGCGTGTCTGCAATCGCCTCGATCGTCGGATCGATCGGGCGCAGTTCGGACGTAGAGTGGTGCGCCGCAGCCGGGTCATCCGACAGCAGCCTCCACAGCCGCGCCGCCCCGCGCTGCGCATTGGTGCGTATTTGCAGGAGATCGGCACGGCATGCCGGATCGCCGGGTCGCGCCAGTGCCGCATCGGCAGCGGCCATGATCGCGGACAGCAGGTTATTCACGTCGTGGGCGACGCAGGCGATTGCCGCGCTGTCGGTCGGTCGGTCGGTCATTGCACGTGAGCCGGAGATGGCGCGGCCGCCCGGCCTCGCAGCCGCCAAACATACGCGATGATCTCGGCCACCGCCTTGTAGTGCTCCGGTGGAATGTCGGTGTCCACGTCCAGCCGATAGAGTGCGCGGGCCAGCGGCGGATTGGCGAGCAGCGGCACGCCGTTGGTCCGGGCCAGTTCGCGGATACGCTCGGCCATCGTATCGACTCCTTTGGCAACCACGCGTGGCGCCGCATTCTTCGCCCGGTCATACGCGAGTGCCACAGCGTAGTGTGTGGGGTTGGTCACCACCACTGTTGCTTTCGGGACCGCTGCAAGCATGCGTTGCCGAGCACGCTGCATGCGCAGCCGTTTGAGCCTGGCCTTGATCCGCGGATCCCCCTCCAGTTCCTTTTGCTCGTCGCGGATTTCCACGCGGGTCATGCGCAGGTCGCGCGCATGCCGCACCCTGACGATCACCAGATCGAGCAGGACGATCACCGCCTGGACCGCCAGCACCGTTGGCACGACATGCATTGCAAGATCGAGGGCGGTGCCGGCCAGCAGCCGCGGGTCCCGGAACGGAGCCGCCCTGAGCCGTGGCAGGTCCGTCCACAGCACGTGCCACAGCGCCGCGGCAATGATCGCCAGTCTGACCAGCGATTTTCCTGCCTCCATGGCGCTGTCGAGGCTGAGCAGCCGTCGCATGCCAGCGATCGGACTGATCCGGCTGAGCTTCGGCTGCAGCGGCACCGCGCTGATCAGGAACCCGGTCTGCAACAGCACCGACGCGGCGCCGGCCAGGAGCGCCACCACCATGATCGGCAGCGCGGCCTGCAAGGCGGCAAGGCCCGCGAGGCGCAGGGCCGCCGCATCCGACAGGTCGAAATGGGTCAGGAAGATCGCCAGACGGCGGGCCAGTTGCGTGCTGGTATCGGGCGCGGTGGTGGCCAGCATCAGCGTGCTGGCGCCGAGTACGGCGAGCACGTTGACTTCGCGCGATAACGGCGCCTGACCGGCGGCGCGCGCCTGCTGTAACCGCCGTCCGGTAGGGGCTTCCGAGCGGTCGCCGCCGGCGCCCTCGGCATCAGCCATCCCGCGTCACCGCAACCCAGGGAGGGCGTCAAACCCGGTCTGCACCGCCCCCTGCCACGCCGCGATCAGGGATGCGGCCAGCACTGCAAGCAGCGCGAGCCCGCCGAATATCTGCCCCGGCAACGCCAGGAAATAGACCTGCACCCGCGGTACCAGCCGGGCCAGCAGACCGGTCGCGATGTGCCAGACGATGCCGGCAATCACCAAGGGCGAGGCCA
>DATIMO010000043.1:0-1684 GCA_035475215.1 Acetobacteraceae bacterium
GGCAATCCGCGCGTCGTGCATGCCGGCACCTGGGGCGGTCCGGAAGCTCTGGCACGCCTGAAGGCGCACAACGCCACGGTGCGGCGCGTGCGCGCCCGGATCGAAAAAGTGTTCGGGACGTGCAAGCGTTCCTATGGTCTACGCCGGATGCGCTGGCTTGGCCTGGCCAAAGCCGGCCTGCAGGTCAGGCTCACCGCAATGGCCTACAACTTGCGCCGAACCTGGCGCCTGATCACCGTCGCAGCGGCGTGAGAGTGCCACTCGGAGTCTGCTCACCGCCAGGGGTAGCATTCCCGAGCGGCCCCGGATCAGAAGCGATGAAGCGTTGGACGACCATCAATGGTGCCCGCGTGACACAATAGCGAGAAATCCAGGCCGACCAGCCATCCGCGCACAGGTCTCATTAGGCGGCCTCCAGGATGCCGAGCGCGATCGCCGTTCGGCGCACGTGACGAAATCGTCGCGTCGCCGCCGGAATGTGCTGGCGCATGCGGGATCGGCAGCGCAGGAAATTTCGGGGTTCGTCGTGGCCCCGGCAATAGCGCGTTGCTGACCTGGTGCTCTTGAAACCGAGCATCGGTCGACAGCGGCCCTTGGTGCCACGGTGATCCTGCTCAAGACGACTATTCAGATATCGGTTTGTCCGATGCCGCACACGGGTTCCGGGCTCTGTCCGAATTGCCCGGGGATACGCGTCGTGGCCGTCCGTGGTGGCCCGGTCCGGGGTGACGCCGGTGACAGTCTTGGCCGATCGAAAGAAGGCCTTGCCGCGGCAAGGTCGCGGAGCTTCAGCCGACTTTGCCGCCCCTTCGTCTCCGTCGGAAATCCTCGGCCAGGGCCGGCGTGATTTTCGCCTCCCAGTCGCGCAAGGGGCCTCGAGACCGTCCCAAACATGGGGGTGCTAACTTCGGCGCCTGGAAGACCGGGGGCGGGAATGGAATGGCGGGTGACGATCGAGCTGAAAGGCGCTGTTGGAACGAAGCAGACCCGCGAAGTTGCCCGAGGTGGCGGCACCGACCCTCATTCGCCACTCGATCCGCTCGGCCTGACGCTGGACGATGGCAAGACCCTGCTGGCGGGCGTGCAGCGGCACCTGGTTCAGGGCCGGGTGGCGGAGTACAGCGCATTGCGCCGCCGCTGCTCGCACTCTAGCGGCCTCCACCCGCTGAAGGACGCGCGCACCCGGCGGTTGAATTCGCTGTTCGGCACGATCGAGATGCCAGCACCGCGCTTCAAGCCCTGCCGATGCGCGGTCACGGCGCGGTCGACACTTTGCCCGGCATCGGAACTCCTGCCAGACCGCTGCACCCCCGAATACGAGCGGACATTGGCGAAGATGGGGGCCTGGTTGCCCTATCGCTGCGCCCGGCGGTTTCTGTCCGAGTTCTTCCCGCTCGGTGCTGACCTTCCATGGCACGAGACGATCCGACGCCGGACCGCGCGTGTTGGGGTGGGTATCGAACGGAAGGCCGTGTCGCGGGCGAAATCGCCACGGCCGGCGGCACCGTCGGAAACGATTACGGTGTCGATCGACGCCGGGCATGTGCGGACGGCGCGTGGTCATCAGGGCAGGACGTTTGAGGTGATGGCAGCACAGGTCAGCAATGATGATAGAAAGCCGATCCTGTTCAGTGGCGTGCCTGGTGAGGCAGACCAGCAGGACACGCAGCTGAACGGCGTGCTT
>DATIMO010000044.1:0-19706 GCA_035475215.1 Acetobacteraceae bacterium
AAATCCAGTGAACGGGAAGGTACGCCGATCTCAGCCAAATTCGAAATGGAGGATGGCCACCTTCAGTTCTCGGCCTACACGATGAAGGGAGATGACTTCACTGAGGTCGTGGTGGACCCGGGCAGCGGTACCATAAAATCAGCAGAGAAGATAACGGATCCCGATGATGTCACCGCGGCGAAAGCCCAGAAGGCCGCCATGGAAAAGACCACCGTTTCCCTGTCGGCCGCGGCGGAAAAAGCAGCCAACGACAAATCCGGAGCCCGGCTGATCAGCGCCATCCCGGAACTCAAGGGAGGCCAGCCTGTCGCGACGATCGTTTTGGTGGACACAGACGGCATGCAGACAATCTCAGAGAAGCTCGACTGAACCATGCCAACCCGCGATGAGGTTGACCTGTCCTCAAGTCCCACTCTGCTGCCCGTCATCGCGAGCCGGCCTCTTGGCGGGCGTGGCGATCCAGCCGGACATCATGGCGCGACCGGCATGACCAGAGAGTCAGTCTCATCGCGGCTCGGTATAAAATGGCGGGACAGGAACGCGACCGCAGCAATTCTGGGAGGTGATGCCATGATTTCGGGCACGCTTAGGTCAATAATAACTGCGGCCTTGATTATAGGGATTTCCGGAACTGCGTTGACCCAGGATGGGGACGACGAACCCGACCCCGTCATACTCCGCATGGTTCTCGCCGACACCGCTACGACCCTCCAAAAGGGCATCACCGCCGGCGAGCTTCAGGGGACGCCTGTCTCGGCGAGATTCAACATGTCGGCCGGCGACATTCATCTCTCCGTCTATACGGCCACTGCCACCGGATTTATCGAGACCATCCTCGATCCGAAAACGGGCAACCTCATTTCAGCGAAGCCGATTACCGACACGGAGGACCTCGCCTATGCCAGGATCGAAAAGGCAGCCATGGAGAAGGCAACCGTGTCTCTCCTCATCGCGACCGAGAAAGCGATCGCCGAAAACGCCGGGGCCCGGGCTATCAGTGCCGTGCCGCAACTCCGCAAGGGCCAACCCATTGCAAGAGTGAAGCTGCAACGCTCAACCGATTCCATAGCCGTGTCGGAGCCACTGAATTGACTGTCGTCGCATGTTGCACACGCACCGAGGAGCCGCGAATGAGGGCATTTCTTCCCTCGGCAGGCGGGCTCGTTCTGGCAATCCTGGCGCTGCTCACCTCAGCGCGTGCCGCGACCGCCGCCGAACCACCTCTGGTTCTCGAGAGTACGATTCCGCTGCCCGATGTCGGCGGGCGGATCGACCACATGGTCTTCGATCGCGGTCGCCAGCGCCTGATCGTCGCCGCGCTTGGCAACAACACGGTCGAGGTGATCGATGTACCAGGCCAGAAGCGGCAGCAACGCATCACCGGACTCGATGAACCGCAGGGCATCGGCTACGCAGAAAAAGTCGATCTTGTGTTTGTCGCCAACGCCGGCGACGGCTCGGTGAGGATCTTCCGGGCGGCGGATTTTGCCCAAGTTGGCCGCATCGATCTTCACGACGACGCTGACAACGTTCGCATCGACCCGCGCACGGGCAATGTCCTTGTGGGCTACGGCAATGGCGGATTGGCGATCATCGATCCGGCACGCCGCGCCGTGATCGGCACCATTTCTCTGCCGGGACACCCGGAGGGGTTTCAGATTGACCCGGGAAGCGGCCGCGTATTCGTCAACGTGCCCGATGCCAGGCAGATCGCCGTCGTCGATCTCGATCGGCGAAAGCAGATCGCCAGCTGGAGAGTCTCCGGCGCCAACTCCAACTTTCCGATGGCGCTTGATGCGGAGAGGGGTGTACTGGCTGTTGTATTTCGCAGCCCATCGCGATTGGTGCTGCTCGATACCAAGACGGGGAACGTCACCAGCAATCTACCGACGTGCGGCGATGCGGATGATGTGTTCTTCGACCCGAAGCGCGAGCGGATCTACGTCAGTTGCGGCGCCGGTGAGATCGCAACCTTCCAGCGAGAAAGCGGAAGCTATCGTGCTCTGAAAGCCGTTACGACGGCTTCGGGAGCCAGGACTTCACTTTTCGTCGCCGAGTTGGATCGCTTGTTCGTCGCCGATCGTGCCAGGCCTTTGGGATCGAACGCCGCGATCGGCGTCTATCGACCGACACCCTGATCGGAGGCTACGCCGTGGTCGGAGATGAAGTGGGCAAAGTGGCGGTGCTTTGGCGGGGCGATCGTCGAGCCCGGCTTGACGCGACACCGCAGAATAACCGCTTCGTCCGTGTGTTCGAAGCATTGGCGGATGCCGGCATCGATGCCGAGCCCGCGGTTTATGCCGACGACATGGCGGACGACGTGCGTGAGCAGCTCCTGCCGCTCGATGGCGTTCTCGTGTGGGTCGACCCTATTCACGAAGGGCAAACACGCACCGTGCTCGACGTGATATTACGTGATGTGGCCTCGCGCGGCCCTTGGGTCAGCGCGCACCCTGACGTGATCCTCAAGATGGGTGTGAAAGAAGTTCTCCATCGCACGAAACACCTTGGCTGGGGGACCGACACGCACCTTTATCGCAGTCCGGATGAGCTTCGCGAGCAGTTCCCGCAGCGACTACGAGCAGAAGGTCCAAGGGTCCTCAAACAGAACCGGGGCAACGGCGGTCAAGGGGTTTGGAAGGTCGAGCTGCTGGCACAGCCGGCCGACGTGATGAGCACGGTGCGCGTGCTGCACGCGCGGCGGGGCAGTGTGCCCGAAGCCATGGCGCTCGGCGATTTCATGACCAGTTGCGACGCGTATTTCGCACTTGGCGGCTACATCGTGGATCAACCGTTTCAGCATCGTCTGTCAGAGGGGATGATCCGCTGTTATATGGGAGCCGACAAGGTCGTTGGGTTCGGGCACCAACTGATCAAAGCACTGATCCCGCCGCCGCCCGAAGGCCCTGACGCTCCTGCCGCCCAGCCTGGTCCTCGCATCATGCACGGCCCGGAGGCAGAGCCTTTCCAGGCGCTCCGAGCAAAAATGGAAGGCGAGTGGACGCCGCAGATGATGGAGGTGCTGGGCATCGACACGGCATCGCTCCCGATTATCTGGGACGCGGACTTTCTCTATGGATCGCGCACAGCATCGGGCGAAGACACCTACGTTCTCTGTGAGATCAACGTGAGTTCGGTTTTCGCCATCCCGGATCAGGCGCCTGCAGCGATCGCGCGGCTTGCAAAGGCGCGGCTGTTGTCGACGAAGGCGCACATTGTGAGGAACGTCTGATAATGCGACCCGCGCTCGGGGAGACTCCACGAACAGAATGCTGGCCACGGTATTTCGCAGCCCGCCCACATTGGTATTTAATAGACGCCCAGACCAGTGCCGGCTGCCAGTCTGCGGCGATCCCGATGATGTGTTCTTCGACACCGCGCGGCAGCGGATCTATGTCAGTTGCGGCGCCGGTGAGATCGCGGTGTTTCAGCTGCAGGACCGGACCTACCATTCGCTGACCTGGATCGCCACAGCCTCGGGCGCGCGGACCTCGCTGTTCGTCCCGGAACTCGATCGCCTTTTCGTTGCCCAACGTGCCGGACTGCTGGGATCGAACGCGTCAGTGCGTGTCTATCGCCCGGTGCCGTAGCCAAACTGGTTCTCTCACGGACTTTGCCAGAGCGAGGTAGCCTGAAATGGCAGCACCGTGAAGGAAGCGCCATGAGCAGCATCGCCTTTGGTCTGATAGTCTTCGCTCTGCTTTCAGGAGCAGCGCTGACCACGTTGCGTCTGCACCCGCGCCTGCCGGAGCGCCAATTGAGCAAGGAGACTCAGGATGCGGTGAAAGTCGGGGTTGGCTTGGTCGTCGTGCTGAGTGCGCTGGTGCTTGGCTTGCTCATCGCTTCGGTCAAAAACAGTTTCGATACCGCGACGCGAGATCTCAAGCGCTTCTCCACGCAACTCGTCTTGCTCGACCGGACGCTGCGTGCCTATGGACCCCAGGCGACCCCCGCCCGCAACTTCATCGAGCGCTACGTGGAGCAGGCGCTCGCGGCCACATGGCCAACCGACGACCGACCGGTTGTGGTCGAGGATCCGGCGGCCGAGCAACTGATCGACCAGGCGCAGGACGCAATCCTGGCGCTCACGCCGGAATCGAGCCGGCAACGCACGCTTAGCGACGAACTGAAGGGCGGGATCCGGCGATTGATCGAACAGCGCTGGACTTTGGTCGAGGAAGCGGCCGGGTCGCTCAATGTTCCGTTCCTGAGCGTCCTGGTGATCTGGCTTACGCTGATCTTCGCAAGCTTCGGCTACAACGCGCCACGCAACGGGCTCGTGGTGGTCACTTTCGTTCTTTGCGCCGGTGCAATCACCTGCGCATTGTTTCTTATCGTCGAAATGGACAGACCCTTTGATGGGCTGATCAAGCTGTCCGCGGTGCCTCTGCAGAACGCGCTGGCCCACCTTCGAGAGTAGCAGTCACCGCCCGTGCGAACCAGCCTGCCGCACCAACCGCGCCGCGCCACGCATCGTCTCGGCCGCCTGTGCGACCACGCGTTCAATGATTTCAGCCGCGCTCAAAACATCCGTTACCAGATCCACGCCCTCTCCCGCCCATACCACGCGGGTAGAGAAGTCGTCGGCTGCTGTCGCCAGATACGCGGTCTCTGCCTCTGCCCGGCCCGATGCCAGAGCATCCTCCTGCCCGTGCCAGCGTGCGGAAAACGCGTTGCGCAGCGCGCGTCCGGGATAACTCGCCGGCCATGCGGCGGCGCGGACGATGTCGAACACGCGTGTCTGAGCCGTATCGTCACCGCCGGCACGCAAGGTTTCCGCCTTCATCGACTGGTCCCACAACGACTCGCGCGATGCGGTGAACCGTGTGCCCATCGACACGCCCGCCGCCCCCAGGGCAAGCGCGGCAGCAAGTCCTCGCCCATCTGCAATACCGCCGGCAGCGACCACCGGGATCGGCGCAACCGCATCGACCACGGCGGGCACCAGCCCCATCGTACCTCGCGTCGTGCCGGAGTGCCCACCCGCGTCACGACCTTGCGCAATGATGATGTCGGCCCCGGCTTCGGCCGCTTCCCTGGCCTGCGCAAGCGTTTGCACCTGGCAGATGATTCTGCACCCGGCCTGCCTGATTTTCCCGGTGAATGGCGTCGGGTCACCGAACGACAACATCACGGCGACCGGCTGCGCCTCCAGCGCCACGTCCAGCGCCGCGGGATTCTTCTCCAGCGCCCAATTGATGAAGCCAATTCCTACCCGCGCATTCCCCGCCTCCGACAATTCCCGCCGAATCGTCGCGGCATCTGCGTAGCCCGACCCGACCATCCCCAGTCCGCCTGCATGGGTCACCGCCGCTGCCAGCTTTCCCCCCGCCGCCGATCCCATCGGGGCGAGCATGATGGGATGCTCGATCCCCAGCAGTCGGGTCAGAGCGGTTTCGATGACTTGCATGTCGGTTTCCTCGGCTAAGATGCGCTTAGAACAGTGGACCAGCGCCTTCGGGCGTCAATCCTCCCGCCCCCGCATCTCAGATCGTTGCCCATACCGGAGCTTCGGCAGCCAGCCTGAAGCACCCGCTGCATGGACTACTCCACCGCGATGAGACGAAGGTCACAGGCGCCACGATCCCGGTGGATGACGTCCGTTTCGGCCGAGGCGCGGTTCGGCCAATGACCGAACCGCTTGGCAGACGCCGGTCCTATCCGCCGGTCAGGGTAATGTTGACGCCGCCGGGTGCCAACGTCAGACGCGCGCCTTGCGAGGTGGAGATGCCCTCGATCACGACGCCGTTCTGGTTGCGCAAGGCCGTCGCCGAGGCGCCTCCGGCGAGTGTAGCGCCGGCGGAGACAGAGACGTAGTTTCCGCTGAAATCGGCCACGTTGCGCAGGTTGCGCACCGTGCCGCTGCCACTAATCCGCGCCGCGCCCACATCGACCACCGACAGACCGCTCGCCCGGAACGGGTACTGCGTCCCGCGATAGGTCAGGACTCCGCTGCCCCACTGATACCCGACGCCGAGCGCGACTGCGCCGCCGGTGAAAGTGACCGTCCCGTCGGTCGGTCCCTGCTGCGCCATCGGCGCCGGAGCGGGCGCCGCGGCCGGTTGCGGCGCGCAGCCGGGCAGGGCGGCGATACCGAGCATGGCCAGGCCGAAGGCAGAGAGGCAGAGCAGTTTCGGTGGGTTCATCGGTCTATCCCTTCTGGTTGAATGAAGCATTGACCTGGCCTTCCGGAACAGGCGGGCTTGGAGGGTCGGCGAACCTTGAGCTTCGGAGAACTGCGGGCATGACTGCCCCGATCCGACCTCCTCCGACACTTTGCCTCGGTGTGCAAGCCTTGCTCCGTCGTGGGCCCCGCATCGCTCGAAGCGCCGGCTTGGCAAGCCGGGGGGATTCCTCGGTCAGGGCGCGACGTGATTGCTCGACGCTTCCTATTGCAAGGAAGCCAGCGCGGCGATTGCAGCGGGCACATTTCATTGCTGGGGCCGGAGCCTTACGGTGCCACTGGCAATTCGAAAACCGCCTCCACTGGGTGCTCGATGTGGTCTCGGTCGCCTGTGCTCCGTGATCTCCACTGCTCAGCGAAAGGTTTTTGCAAGCGATTCCCCGGTGCCCAAACCGGCGCTGGCCGACTCGGCGCCGGCCGCCCATCCTGCATTGGATGCAGCCACTCACTCCAATCACCACCGATCTGGTCCTGCTCGGTGCCGGCCACGCCCATGTCGAGGTGCTGCGCCGCTTCGCCATGCACCCCGCGCGTGGCGTCCGGCTGACCCTGATCGCCCGCGAGCCGCACACGCCCTATTCTGGAATGCTGCCCGGCCTGATCCGCCGCGAGTACGATTTCGACCAGGCACATATCGACCTCGCCCCGCTGGTCTCGGCGGCCAATGCCCGCTTGATCCTGGCCGAAGCCACCGGCATCGACCTGACTGCCCGATCGGTCGCTGTCGCCGATCGACCGGCCATTGGCTTTGACCTGCTGTCCATAGACGTCGGCGGACTCCCGGCAATGCCAGCCGGCGACGGCATTCCGGTCAAGCCGATCGGACGGTTCTTGGACCGGCTGAACGCCCTTGAAACAGACCTCCCGGACAACGCGCGTATTGCCGTGGTCGGCGCCGGACCCGCCGGGACCGAACTTGCCCTGGCGCTGGCCCGGCGATTTGGCCCCAGGTTTCGCCTGGTTCTTGTTACTGCCGCGCCCGAGCCGTTGGCCGATGCCCCCCCGCGCGCCCGCGTCGTCGCCCGCACTGCGCTGGTCGACGCCGGGATCGAAATCGTCTGCGGCGTGCAGGCCGGCGTACTCGCTGACGGCAGGCTGGTTCTGTCTGACGGAAGCTTTTTGGACGCTGACGCGGCGCTCTGGGCCACCAACGTGATCGGCCCGGAATTCCTCGCCCGATCCGGTCTCGCCTGCGACGAGGCGGGCTGCGTCCGTGTTGCCCCAACCCTGCGCAGCCTCACCGATCCCGCCATCTTCGCGGCCGGCGACTGCGCCACGGTGGAGGGCGCGAAACGCCCCAAGGCCGGGGTTTGGGCGGTGCGTGCCGGGGCCATCCTGGCACGCAACCTGCGTCGAGCCGCTCGCAAACAGACACTCACGTCCTGGCATCCGCAAAAGCAGGCGCTGGTGATCATGGGCCTCGGCGACGGTCGCGCTCTTGCCTGGCGCAACGGCGTGGCGGTTTGGGGCCGGCCGATTTGGCGCTGGAAGGACTGGATCGATCGGCGCTGGATGCGGATGTATTCGATCCGCATGACCCCTGCGCCGGGGGAGCAAATGCGCTGCGGCGGGTGTGGCGCCAAGATCGGGGCGGAGGTGCTGTCCGGCGTGTTGGCCGGACTGCCCGTGGCGACCGGACCGGACCTGCTGGTCGGGCTGGAAGCACCGGACGATGCCGCGGTGCTCCGCCCGCCCCCCGGCATGGCCGTGGTGCAGAGCGTCGACCACTTCCGCGCCTTCCTGGACGACCCTTACCTGTTCGGCGAGATCGCCGCGGCGCATGCCCTGTCCGACCTGCACGCCATGGGCGCCCGGCCCTGGAGCGCACTGGCGGTCGCCGCCGTTCCTTATTTGGGCGGCGACAAGATGCGGGCCGATCTGGCGGCCATGATGCAGGGTGCGACACGGGTCCTGACGGCGGATGGTTGTCTGCTGGTCGGCGGCCATTCCGGCGAGGCACTGGAGGCATCGCTGGGGTTCGCGGTCACCGGCCTGGTCGAACCCCGGCGAATCTGGCGTAAATCCGGCCTGCGCGAAGGCGACGTGCTGGTCCTGACCAAGCCGCTCGGCACCGGCGTGCTGCTGGCCGGACATATGCGCGGGCTGACCAAGGCGCGCTGGCTGGTAGCCGCGATCGCCAGCATGCGGAACAGCAATGCCGCTGCCGCGAAGGTATTGGCTGCCCACGGTATAACCGCCTGCACCGACATCAGCGGCTTCGGGCTGGCGGGGCATCTGATCGAAATGCTGCGTGCCTCGGATCTGACTGCCGTGATCTACACCGAACAAGTGCCGCTGCTGCCCGGCGCGTTGGAATTGGCGCGGCGCGGCGTTGAAAGCACCCTGGCATCGGACAACCGGCAGGCATTGCCGGCTGGCGCCCGGGAGCCGAGGACCAATCTGCTGATTGATCCGCAGACCTCCGGCGGCCTGCTGGCCGGAATCCCACCGAGCCGGGCGGAGGCGTGTGTCGCGGCATTGCACCAGGCGGGAATAGAAGCTGCGATTGTCGGTGAAACCACCCGCGGCCCACCTTCGATCAGGGTTGTCTGAGAGCATGATCTCGCTTGAGGCGGCCCCTCAGAAAGCAGGAATCACTCCCTCAAACAAAGCAATTAGACCATAATTACTTCAACTTGAAGCAATCATGTTTTAGGCTGCCGCGATGCTTGGGAGGCTACGCACATACCAAGAATCAAATGGGTCGTGCAGGGCCGCGAATTCGCCAACTGCAATTGCGATTTCGGCTGTCCCTGCCAATTCAACGCACTGCCGACGCACGGTAACTGCGAAGCCGCCGTCGGTTGGCAATTCGATCAGGGGCATTTCGGCGACGTGCCGCTCGACGGGCTGCGCGCCGCGGGGGTCTATACCTGGCCGGGAGCAGTGCACCAGGGCAACGGCACCATGCAGCTTGTCATCGATGACCAAGCCGACACCCGCCAGCGCGACGCTCTGACAAAGATCCTCACCGGCCAGGAAACCGACGACATGGCGACCGTGTGGTGGATCTTCGCCGCAATGTCCCCGACGAAGCTGGAGCCGCTGTTTCGGCCGATCGAACTGCAGGTCGATATCGACGCGCGGCGGGCGACGCTTGTCATCGATGGCATTGTTGAATCCTCCGCCCAGCCGCTTCGCAATGCAAAGACTGGGGCGGAAGCCCGCGCCCGGATCGATCTGCCGCACGGCTTCGAATTCCGGCTCGCCGAGGTAGCAAGCGGCACCACAAAAGCAACCGGCGCGATCAAGCTCAACCTCTCCGGTACGCACAGCCATCTGGCGCATTTACACCTGAGCGACACCGGCGTGATCGGCTGATGCGGTTACCTTCCATATCGGGTCCGCTGCACCCAGTGCTGCGCCACGATCGCGCGCTGGTTCTGGCCAGCCTCGGAATCGTCGCGGCTCTCGCTTGGCTCTGGCTGCTGCTGGGCGGTGGCCTTCCGATGCCGGACATGGACATGGGCAACGGCCAGCGAATGTTGATGGCGGCGATATGGTCGCCCGGCTACGCGGGCCTGATCCTTGCCATGTGGGCGATCATGATGGTGGCCATGATGCTACCCTCCGCCGCGCCGGCGATCCTTCTCGTGGACGCCCTGGCGCGTCGCCAGGCGGAGCACGCGGCGCCTTTGCGCGCCGGCGCCTTCGCTGCGGGGTACCTGATCGTCTGGTTCGCCTTCAGCATCGTGGCAACCGGCATGCAATGGATGCTCAGTAGCACCGGATTGCTGTCAGGCAGCATGGCTGCGACCAGCCGATTTCTTGCCGGAACCCTGTTGATCGCAGCAGGCGCCTATCAATGGACTCCGCTGAAGCGCGCCTGCCTGTCACATTGCCGCTCGCCGATCGAATTCATCGGCCGGCACTGGCGCAGCAGCGGACCAGTGCTGTGCGGTGTGCGTCACGGCCTGTTCTGCCTCGGATGTTGTTGGGTGCTGATGCTTCTTTTGTTCGTGGGCGGCCTGATGAATCTGCTGTGGGTCGCCGGGCTGGCGGTGCTGGTATTCATCGAAAAGGTGCTGCCCTGGGGCGGGCGCATCGGCCTGCCCACCGGCGCGGTGCTCATCATCTGGGGCGCCGCGGTTCTGGTCGTACCCTTTTCGTTCTGAAATTCGACCCGTTCGCAACGTAATTGGACAGATCCGGAGATCGGCGGTAACGGCGGGAGAACGGCGGGTTCAGTCATCCAAACAGCTCGACCGCTGAGGGCGTCAGGACTCCCTGAGCGATGCGATAGGACCTACTCTACGCCCTTTGCCGGAGCAAAGCCCATGCGCACCCACCGTATCGCCGCCATCCCCGCTGATGGCATCGGCCCGGAAGTGATCGGTGCCGGCCTGGAAGTGCTGGACGCGGTGGCCGGACGCGATGGCGGATTCGCATTGCAGGTGGACCGCTACGACTGGGGCTCTGATTGGTATCGCCAGCATGGCGTGCTGATGCCGCCGGACGGGCTGGCCTGGCTGCGCACGGCGGATGCCATCTATTTCGGCGCGGTCGGCGATCCCAACATCCCCGACCACGTCACGCTGTGGGGACTCCGGTTGCAGATCTGCCAGGGCTTCGACCAGTACGCCAATGTGCGGCCCACGCGCATCCTGCCCGGCATCGTTTCTCCGCCGCGCGATGTCGGGCCCGGTGATCTGGATTGGGTGATCGTGCGGGAGAACTCCGAGGGCGAGTACGCCGGCCATGGTGGGCGGGCGCATCGTGGTCTGCCCGAGGAGGTTGCGACCGAAACCGCCATCTTCACCCGCCGTGGCGTGGAACGCATCATGCGCTTCGGCTTCGATATCGCCCGCAGCAGGCCCCGCAAGCACCTGACCGTGGTCACCAAATCCAACGCGCAGCGGCACGGCATGGTGTTCTGGGACGAAATCGCCGCGCTGGTCTCGCACGACTATCCGGACGTGACCTGGGACAAGGAACTGGTCGATGCCATGACCATGCGCATGGTGCGACGTCCGCGAACGATCGACACAGTCGTGGCGACCAATCTGCACGCCGACATCTTGTCGGATTTGGCCGCAGCGCTGGCCGGCAGCCTCGGCATTGCACCGACCGGCAACATCGATCCGGAGCGGCGGTCACCATCCATGTTCGAACCCATCCACGGCTCAGCGTTCGACATCACCGGCAAGGGAATCGCGAATCCGGTGGCAAGTTTCTGGACCGCGGCGATGATGCTGGAACATCTGGGCGAAGCCTCGGCCGCGGCGCGGCTGATGGAAGCCGTGGAACAGGTCTGCGCGGCGGGCATCATGACACCGGACCTGGGTGGAAAATCCACCACGGTCGAGGTGACGCGCGCCGTATGCGAAGCGGTGCGCGGGGTGAACACATAAGAAGCCATGGGCGGCGTCAGCGATGTGGCGTCACAATCAGCCGTGCCCCCCGAGCGTAGGTGATCCATTCCCACGCCCATTCCAGGAACACAGCGATTCGGTTGCGGAAGCCGATCAGAAAGAAGATGTGCGCAAACACCCAGACCACCCAACCGGCAAAACCGGTCAGGCGAACACGGCCGAAATCAACCACCGCCGCAGATCGGCCCACGATGGCCAACGAGCCCTGATCCTTGTATACAAATGGCGACATCGTACGCCCAGCCAAGCGCGCCTTGATCGCTGCAGCGACGTAGGCGCCCTGTTGCTTGGCGACCGACGCTAGTTGCGGCAGCGGCCGTCCGGCGGAATTAGTTGTTGCTGAGACATCACCGATGACGAAGATCTCCGGACGATCGGTGATGGCGAGATCCGGACCTACCTGCACCCTGCCGTGCCTGGCAGTTGCGGTGCCAAGCCATTCTCCGACCGGCCCTGCTCTAACGCCAGCACACCAGATCACCAGGGCTGCTTCGATGCGCCCTTCGGGGATCGTTACGCCCGCGGCGTCGACTCCCTTTACCGATGAGCCGGTGTGTACCTCCACGCCCATTCGTTGCAGCGTGCGTGCGGCATAGGCCGACAGGCGCTCGGGGAAGCCGCTCAGCAATCGTGGACCGGCCTCGATCAGCACGATACGCGCAGAGCGCGGATCGATATTGCGAAAGTCCCGCCGCAACCCGAAGCGCGCCAGTTCCGCTATGGAGCCGGCAAGCTCGACACCAGTCGGACCGCCGCCGACCAGCACGAATGTCAGCAGGTGTCGGCGGTCCGCGGCCTCGGCACAGTTTTCGGCGTGCTCGAACGCCAGCAGCAGCCGCTGGCGGATCTCGGCCGCGTCGGACAGATCCTTCAGGCAGGGGGCGAAGGCGCGCCATTCAGGATGACCGAAATAGTCGTACTCGACGCCTGTGGCGACTACCAGCATGTCGTATGCCAGCGTCTGCTGCTCGGATAGCATCAGCACGCGCTGTTCTGGCTGCACGCCAACGACCTGGTTCAGCAGCACCGTCACGTTCGCGGCGTTGCGGAGAATCGAACGGGTCGGCTGGGCAATTTCCGACCCCGACAAGGCTGCGGTCGCGACCTGATAGAGCAGTGGCTGGAAAAGATGATGGTTGCGCCGGTCAACCAAAATGATATCCACAGCAGCCCTGCGCAGCTTTTGAACCAGGCTTAGGCCGCCGAATCCTCCACCGACCACCACGACACGCGGTTTTTTCTGCATACCCCACACTCCGTCGGGTGAACGGCAATCAGGCTTGCACGATGACGCCCTATCATCGGTCACGATGCGGTGACGAGACGAGCGGTTCGCATGTGTCGTGCTGATGCGGCGGTGGTGTCGTGCACGCATTCGTGCTTGCGGCGCCGCAATCGTGCCACGGGCGGTTCGGATTCCTGCCGTGCTCGCGCGAAACTCTGGGGCTGTTCATGGAAGGAGACGACCTGGTGACCACAGCAGCCCGCCTCGACATCGATGCCCTGGCCCGCCGGCATTTCGGAGTGTTTGACCGTATTGGCAATGAGATAACCATCAGCGATGACGACCGCCGGAGAGTTCTGCTGCTTTCGGAACAGGAATGGTCGGCCTGGGCACAAGTGCGCGATGGTGGACCGGTACCCCCCGAACCGGAGGTTCCGATCATGCTGCGTCGGCTCGGCACGGCGACCCATCGGCTGACCCGTATCGCCGAACGGGCGAGCGCGGGGTAAGCCGCCTCCCGCCGGCCCTACGGGTTCATTCCCGACAATTTGCTGCGGGTGCGAAGGTTGCGCCCGGCGGGCCCACGACATAATTTTGTCGTGAGGGGCAGGCGACCTCCCGCCGCCCGACAGAGGACATGCATCCATGAGCGGCTCGGCAAAGCGTTCCGTCACGATTACGATGGACGGGTCCAACAAGTCGGTCTCCCTGCCGCTGATGGAGGGAACCCTCGGTCCCGCGGTGGCGGACATCCGCAAGCTGCCCGGCCAGCTTGGGATTTTCACCTACGATCCCGGGTATGGCGCCACCGCGGCATGCGAAAGCAAGATCACCTACATCGACGGTGACGAAGGGGTGCTGCTGTATCGCGGCTACCCGATCGAGCAGCTCGCCGAACACTCCTCCTTCCTGGAGGTGGCGTATCTGATCATGTACGGGGAACTGCCGATCGCGAAGCAGCGAACCGAATTCGAACTCGGCGTCATGCGGCACACCATGCTGCATGAGCAGATCCGCCAGTTCTACAACGGCTTCCGCCGCGATGCGCACCCGATGGCGGTGATGTGTGGTGTGGTCGGTGCATTCTCGGCGTTCTACCACGACAGCCTGGATATAAATAACCCCGAGCACCGCCATATCAGCGCCTTCCGGCTGATCGCGAAGATGCCGACCATCGCCGCCTGGGCGCACAAATACAATATCGGCCAGCCGTTCGCGTATCCGAGCAACGAACTCGGTTACGCGGAAAACTTCCTGCGCATGTTTCACGCCGTGCCGGCCGAGGAATATCACGTCAATCCGGTGCTGGCGCGGGCGATGGACCTGATCATGATCCTGCACGCTGATCACGAGCAGAACGCATCCACCAGCACTGTGCGGCTCGCCGGGTCGACTGGCACCAACCCGTTTGCTTGCATCGCGGCCGGTATCGCCAGCCTGTGGGGCCCGGCGCATGGCGGCGCGAACGAAGCGGTGTTGAAGATGCTGGCCGAGATCGGCCATGTCCGCAACATCCCCGAGTTCCTGTCCGAGGTGAAGGACAAGGGCAAGCACACGCGGCTGATGGGGTTCGGCCATCGCGTGTACAAGAATTACGATCCGCGAGCGAAGATCATTCAGCGCGCCTGCCACGATGTGCTGGGAGAGCTGGGCATCAAGGACGACCCGCTGCTAGATCTGGCGATGGAACTGGAAAAGATCGCGCTGAACGACCGCTATTTCGTCGATCGCAAGCTGTATCCGAATGTGGATTTCTATTCCGGTATCATTTTGAAAGCGATGGGCTTCCCGACCAGCATGTTCACCGCGCTGTTCGCCGTATCCCGTACCGTGGGCTGGATCAGCCAGTGGCAGGAGATGATCGAGGATCCGGAACAGCGCATAGGCCGGCCGCGGCAGATCTACACCGGCGCGGCCCGTCGGGATTATGTGCCGATCGACCGCCGGGGCTGAATGCGCACCCCGGCTTTCCCGCTTCTGCGGGAAAGCCGGGCAAATCGGTCAGTAATGATACCAGCCCCAGCCGGGACCACCGAAGACCACAACCAGCAGCAGAATGATGACGATCAGTCCGAACAGCCCTACGCCACCGCCGCCGTAGTAGTCTCTGCGGTACCCATAATAGCCGCCTCCACCGAACACGATTAGGATCAGCAGGATCAGTATCAGCAGGGTAAGCATGATAACGCTCCGCTTGGTTCTGGAACCGCTTGGTGGGCATGGAACGTGTCGCGACCCGCTCGGATTGATGGCGCCGGCGTGGCGTGCGTTCGCATGCTGACGGATATCGCACCGGCTCCCGCCAACGTGATCCTGCGGCGATGGAAGCCAGGGCCGGCGGTGCTGGTGTCGGTTGGACTGCACGGCGCGGCGGTACCGTGGCTGACCGTGGAGCCCGCGGCATGGCCTTCGGTTCTGGCGCTCCTGGCGATCAACCACGCGGTGCTGGGTGGATTTGGCATGATGCCGCGCAGCCGGATGCTTGGCTGCAATCACGTCCGGCTGCCATCGGCAAATGCGGCGCTTCGGCAGGTTGCGCTGACGTTCGACGACGGCCCGGACCCAGAAATCACGCCGCGCGTGCTGGACATCCTGGACCGAAGCGGCGCCAGGGCCAGTTTCTTCTGCATCGGTCGACGTGCCGCCGCGCATCCGGTGCTGCTGCGCCATATCGTGGGACGCGGACACAGCGTGGAGAACCACACGAACACTCATCCCAACGGTTTCCCGCTGTGGCCGCCGCGAATGCTACGGCGCGAGATCGAAACCGCTCAGGCGGTGCTGTGCGATTTTGCCGGGCAGGCACCGCGGTTCTTCCGCCCCCCTGCCGGGCTGCGCAGCCCATTGTTGCACCCGGTGCTGACGGCACTGTCGCTGGAGTATACGTCCTGGACCCGGCGCGGTCTGGACGGCGTCAGCCGTGCTCCAGGGGCCGTTTTGCGCCGGCTTTCGCGTGGGCTGGCCGCCGGGGATATCCTGCTGCTGCATGATGGCACACGCAGCGGCAACGCCGGTCCTCCGGCGGTTCTGAAAGTGCTGCCTGACCTGCTGGATCAGCTCACCCGGATGGGGCTTCAGTCGGTATCGCTGCCGATGGCATTCGGCTTGACCGGCGCCTGATCAGAGATCCTCACCGTGGTGAAAGGTGTTGCTGACGCCGCGATTTTCCAACGCCGGACGCGCACCGCGAACGGTATGCCAAGTGACATCGTTGTGCGACCCGGTGATCTCGATCGTGCCGGTGGGTGCAATCTCCACGCTGATATCGTTATGATCGCCGGCAACGCGGACGAACTGGCACGGGCCACTCAGGCGCAGCGCGGTATGGGTGCCTTCAAGCACGATCGGACGCCCATCGCATTGAATTGGGCCGGATGTCCAGGAGGTCTGGTAATGCAGGGTGCCATCCTGCAGCAACGGGGGCTGCATCGGTTGGTGGGCGCACCCGGCGCCGACTGCCGCGCAAATGCCAATGATCCTCAAACTGACCGATCGCACGCGCTTTCCTCCCCCAGTTCCGAACGCGACTCTGGTAGCATTGCTTTTCTTTGCGGAGCAATCATGCCTTCACGACGGATGGTGCTTTGTTTCCCGGCGGCGGTGGCCGGAATTGCCGCACCGCTGCTGCTGTCGGCGTACGCCCGAAGTGCCACGGATGCGACTCAGGCTGGCGCCTTCATCAAGGCGGCGGGGCAGGAGCTTTCGACGCTGGCCCGCCGTGGCGGTTCGGAAGCCGCCCGACGGGAAGGCGTGCAGCGCTTCCTGGATCGCGTGGTGGATACCGAAAGTGTCGCGCGGTTCTGCCTTGGCCGCTACTGGCGCCAGGCCACGGCGGACCAGCAGCGCGCGTATCTCGGCCTGTTCCGTGAGGTGTTGCTGAACATCGTGTTCAACCGGATCAGCGAATACGGGCAGGACGATGTGAAAGTCGTCACCGGCCGGCCGGAGCAGCGGGACGAAGGGATATATGTGCCGACGACCGTGCAGCGGGCTGGCGCCGAGCCGGCACGGGTCACCTGGGTCGTGCGGTCGGACGGGCAGGAGCAGCGTATCGTTGATCTGGTGGTCGAAGGCGCCAGTCTGCGTCTGACCGTGCGCAGCGACTATGCGGCCTTCCTGATGCGGCATAACAACGATGTGGGGGCCTTGATCGAAGCTATGCGTCAGCAGATTGCGACACCGGGGCGCGGCGTGCGGTGACCAGCACGTTGGCGAACGGGGTGCCGCGCCAGCAGGGTGATACGGACGTTCGGAATCCCTTGTCGGCCAGCACGTGGGCGATCCGGTCGATTGGCAAAGGATTGACCTGCGTGCCGGAATTCGGGGAAATCCGCCGCAACAGTTTTTCCAGGATCACCGTGACCGCACTACGCAGGCCGCGATCGGGATCCAGCGTGCGGATCAGCACAAGCCGGCGGGCCGCCTGCGCGACGTGCCCGAGAAGCCGCAACTGCGCGCTGGTATCGAGCTGGTACAGCACATCGACCAGCAGCACGGTGTCTGCGGTGGGAAGCGCGGGGGATTGGGCGAGGTCCTGGCGAAGAAAAATCGTCATGGCCGGGCTTGTCCCGGCCACGACGAGGGCGGCTGCTGCGGTGGCGCAGCGCAGGTGAGCTTCGTTGCAGTCGATGCCATGCACCGCGGTAGCCAGTCCGGCTTGCAGCAGCGCGATGCCCATCTGCCCGTGCCCGCAGCCAACATCCATAACTGTGCCGAACGGCTCGCGCATGGCGAGCCGTAACATGTCTCGGTGCACCGGATCCCAGCGGAGCTTGGCGGCAACGTACGCCGAAGCGGCACGGCCGCAGCCGCGGTAACGCCGCACCACTCCGGCGAACAGAGCGCGGAAATCCAGCGCGACGGCCTGATTCACCTTATCGCCGGCAGTCCCAGGCGCTGCATGGCCGAAAGCAGATAATACATCGTCTTGAATGCAAACAGCGGCAGCCGCAGCCACGGTTCGTCGTCCATGCTGCCGGCCAGAACCGCGATGATCCCGTCCCGCATCCGAAATGTGTTACGCGGCGCCATGAACATGTGGCGCAGTACCGGCGAGTTGATGCGGTAGATCAGCCAGGACATGCGGTCCATCGCGCAGCGGATGCGACGCTCACTGCGTTGCGCGCGCCGGCGCCCGGCCGCAGGGTCGTTCAGCCAGATATCGGCGGTGTCGGCGCCCATTTCGCCGGAGGTCATGGCGAGCATCACGCCGCTGGAGAATACCGGATCGATGAAACCGAAGGCATCGCCGATCAGCAGATAACCGTCGCCCCAGGCGGCGCGTGCGCGATAGGAGTAGTTGCCGGCGGCCATGACCTCGGATGCAAGCGCCGCGTTTCGCATCCGCGCGCTGAGCGTCGGGCTGCCGCGAATACGCTCGAACAGCAGATCATGCGGACTGCCGCGCCGGGTCTTGAACGCCGATTGTGTGCCGACGAATCCGACGCTCATGATGTCGTGCTGCAGCGGGATGGTCCAGAACCATCCGTCCGGTGCCAGATGCACCGTGGTGCAGCCGGCCAGATCGCCGGTACGGCACTCGACATCGCGGAAATGCGCGAACACCGCGGCGGTGTTGTTGCGCTTGTCCGCGATCTTGGTCCGCAACCGGCTGGCAAGGAACGTATCGCGGCCGGATGCGTCGAGCACGATTTGCGGGGCGAATCGGATGGTGGTGCCGTCGTTGCGCCGGGCGATCACCTCGGCGCGGCGTCCGGCATTGAGGGCCACCGAGGTGACCTGGGTGCGTTCCAGGGTGCGCGCGCCGATCCCGCCCGCATGGGCGAACAGCAAAGCGTCCAGATCGGCGCGACGCACCTGATAGCTGTAGTTGAACCCGGGGCCGGTTGCACCGGCAAAGCCGAAGCTGACAGTGTGACCGGTCTCGTCCGACACGAACTCGGCAGCCGGCTTGTACACGCCGATCGCGCGGACGCTGTCCAGCAGGCCCATACGCTCGAACAGCGCCAGGTTGCGCGGCAGCAGGGATTCTCCGATATGGAAGCGCGGATGTGCTTCCTTTTCCACCAGCACCACATGACGGCCGCGTTCGGCCAGCACGGCGGCGGCCGTGGAACCGGCCGGCCCGCCGCCAATCACCAGAACGTCGCAATGCTCCACGGTGTCGGATCGTGTCATGACTGATGGTGATAGCCCGGGATTTTTTCCGGGCGCAAGGTCCGGGGGCCGCGTGGCGATCGTGATCCCGGCGTACAACGAAGCGGCAACCATCGGCGAAATCCTGCGCCGGTGTCGATTGATCCCCGGGCTGATCCCCGGATCGCCCGGTATTTTCGTGATAGATGATGGGTCGAGCGACGAAACTGCGGCGATCGCGGCTCAGCATGGCGCGACCGTGCTGCGTCACGACACAAACCTGGGCAAAGGCGCAGCACTGACGCGCGGCATGCGTGCGAGCCTGAATGCCGGAGCAGACCGCGTCGTCACGCTGGACGGCGACGGCCAGCATCGGCCGGAAGATGTGCCGCGGCTGCTGGCCGCAAGTATTGTCTGGCCCGATCGTATCGTGATCGGTTCGCGGCGAAACGCTGGCCACGATGCGCCGCGTGCACGAGTGGTGGCGAATCGCATTGCCGATTTCTGGATCTCTTGGGCCGCGCGCCATCCGATCGACGACAGCCAAAGCGGGTTCCGCGTCTATCCGGCCGAGGTGCTGCACCGGCTGTCTGAACCGCGGCTTGCGCACGGCTTCGCATTCGAAAGCCAGGTGCTGATCGAAGCCGGCCGGATAGGCTGCCGCACCGTTTCGATTGCAATCCCGGCGATTTATGGTGATGCGCTGCGACGTCCCAGTCATTTCAGACCGGTTTTCGATATCACGCGGATCGTGCTGATGGTTGCCGGAAAGTTGCTGCGTCGTGGGATGGATCCTGTCGGGCTATGGCAGTCCGTGCGGGAGGTGCCG
>DATIMO010000045.1:0-4747 GCA_035475215.1 Acetobacteraceae bacterium
CGCATTAAACCCACCCATCGGTTACGTCCAGAACGCGGGCGCCGCTGTTTGCCAATCCGCAATTCTACTTGCGAATTGACGCCCAACTTTGCCCTCTGCACACTCCCCGGCCCGCCGAGGCAATGCGTAACCACCCGGCACAGGTGAGGTCCAACAGAAACGGGAGATCGTCCATGCCACATGTCAGCGCGCGCTGTATCGCGCTATGCGCGACCACTGCCCTCGCCGCCGGTCTGACCCCAGGGCTCCGGGCCGCCAGGGCTGCCGAGCCGATCAAGATCGGCGTGATCAGCGAGTTCTCGGCCGTCCTGGGTGAGCCGATCGCCCGCGGCGCCCAGCTCGCCGCCGACGACATCAATGCCAAGGGCGGGATCGACGGCCGTCAGGTCGAGATCGTTGCGTACGATGACCACTCCTCCGCCGCCGACGCCGTGCGCGCCTTCCAGCGCCTGGCCCAGCAGGACCATGTGTCCGCCGTCGTGACCACCTTCATCAGCGAGGTGGCGCTTGCAGTCGAGCCATGGGCGGCACGCCTGCACATGCCGACGATCACGCCGGCCGCGGCGAGCAATCTGATCAGCAAGCAGGTGCATGACAAATACGACCAGTACAAATACATGTTCGAGGGTTATTTCCCCTCGCCGATCCTCGCCACGGCAGTGTGCGATTCCTCGCATGATACACTGGTCGAGAGCCTGCACATGAAAACCGCGGCGATCGTCAGCGAGGATGCCGACTGGACCAAGCCGCTGGACGAGGAATACGTGAAGTGTCTGCCCCAGGCAGGACTGAAGGTGGTGGACGAGATCAGTTTCAATCCGGATACCACCGATTTCACGCCGATCTTCAATCAGGTCGAAGCCAAACATCCAGATGTGATGATCATGGGAATTGCCCATGTAGGGGTCCAGCCCACCGTGCAGTGGCACGCCCAGCAGGTGCCGATCCCGATGGCCGGAGTCAGCGGGCAGGCGTCCAATAACACGTTCTGGAAGAGCACCAACGGCGCTACCGAGGGGGTGATAACCCAGACCGGGTCCGCCCCCGGCATCGCGCTGTCGCCGGCCACGCTGAAGATCCAGCAGGAATATCAAAAGAAGTACAACAACTTCCCTGGGTTCACCGGCTTCACGGCCTATGACGACGTGATGGCGCTGGCCGAGGCCATGCGCCGCGCCGGCTCGACCGACCCGGACAAGGTCGTGGCCGAGATGGAAAAGACCGACATGCCAGGCGCGCTCGGCCGGATCGGTTTCTACGGACGAAACGATACCTTCACGCACGCGCTGCGTTACGGCAAGGACTGGACCACCGGCATCTTCGTGCAGTGGCAGGACGGCAAGCAGGTCTGCATCTGGCCCACCGACAAATGCCCGAACAAGCTGAAATTCCCGAGCTTCGTGAAGCTGCAGCAGCAAGCCGCGAAATAGCCTGCGAACGCCGCTGACCAATGCGCGGCCTGCAGATCCTGATCGACGGTTTCGCGATCAGCTCGCTCTATGGGCTTGGGGCCATTGGCTTCACGCTGATGTTCGGCGTGTGCGGGGTGCTGAACCTCGCGCACGGCGGCATCATGCTGATAGCTGCGCTGATCGGCTGGTGGGCGTCGGTCACGTACGGCTTCGGACCCTACGCCAGTGCCGGAATAGGTGTGATAGCCGGCTTGGCCGCGGCCTATGTCACCTATTTCGCGGTCGTCCGCCCGTTGCAACGCTCGCGCGCCATCCCCCGCGAGGAGGAGGAAATCTTCATCCTCACCAGCACGCTGCTATGGGGGATCATGATCCAGGTCGGCATGGACTATCTGTTCAGCGACAACCCGGTAACGCTGCGGCCTCTGCTGCCGGGAGTGATGAACATCTTCGGCGTCCGCACGCCGCGCAATGAGGTACTGATCGCGCTGGTGTGCTGGGTCGCCATCGGCGCGTTGTATCTGCTGGTGAACCGGACACCCATCGGCAAACAGTTGCTGGCCGCATCCATCAATCCACGCGGCCTGACGCTGCTCGGCTTCGAATTGTCGCGCATCTACATCCTCGTCTGGACCATCTACGGACTGCTGGCCGGGCTGGCCGGCGTGCTGCTTGCATCGTTCTTCGGCATCAGTTCCAGCAACGCCGGGGCGCTGACCGCAAGCGCCTTCATCATCGTGATTCTGGGTGGCCTTGGCAGCGTGCCGGGCTCGCTGATCGCTGCCTATGTGGTGGGCTATGCCGAGACCCTTACCGCCTACCTGATCGCGCCGACCCTGCGCCCCGTCCCGGCGTTGCTGATCCTGATTGTCGTGCTGTACGTGCGCCCGCAGGGCCTGCTTGGACGCCGCTAATATGAGCGAGCTGCAAGCCTCCGCCATCCTGCGGCGCGCGCGATGGCCGGCGCTATTGCTGCGCCCCGCGCTGTGGCTGACGCTGGCGTTCATCGTCGCCGGCGCGACCGCCCCACTGTGGCTGCCCGCCTATTTCCTCGGCGTCTTCACGATCGCGTATTACTTTGGCGTCTTTGCAATGTCCTGGGACCTGCTGTTCGGTTTTGCCGGCGAAGTGAATTTCGGCCCTACCTTCCTGATCGGTCTCGGTGCCTATGCAGCCGGGCTGATGAACAACGCCGGTCTGGGCATCCCGCTATGCCTGATCGGTGGCGCGGCCACAGCCATCGTCGGCGGTCTTCTGCTGGCGCTTCCCGCGCTGCGCTTGCGCGGACCCTATTTCGGGCTGGTCACCCTTGTCGCCGTCCTGCTGCTGCTCGATGCCATCGTGATCTTCGCCAGCGTGACCGGCGGTGAAATCGGCATGATGGTGCCCAGCGTGCTATCCATCAGCGCCACCGCAAACTACTGGTATGCGTTCGGATTCCTGGTTGTTTCCGGCTTCATCCTGTTCGGGCTGTCGCGTTCCGCCTGGGGCCTGATTCTGCAGGCGACCGGCCAGGACCGGATCGAGGCAGCCGCGCTCGGCTTCAATGTCACCAAACACAAGCTCGCAGCGTTCTGCCTGAGTGCACTGTTTTCCGGCCTGGCCGGCGCGATGCTGACCTTCTATCAGGGCACGGCATCGGTGGATCAGATGGTCGATTTGTCGATCGCGGTGCAGATCATCATCGCCGTGGTGTTCGGCGGCCGGCGCACGATCCTGGGCGGCGTGCTCGGCGCAATCTTCCTTGTCCTGTTCGATGAACTGCTGCGCCCGATTGGCCAGCTCAACACCTTCGTCGTCGCTGCGATCGCCCTGATCGTGATACTGTTCTTCCCCGACGGCGTGCTGGGTTACGTGCTGCGCCCGAAGGATCGCGGATGACCGGCAACGGCACGGCCCTGGAAGTGCACGGGCTGACCAAGCGCTTCGGCGGCTTGGTCGCCGTAAAAGATCTTAGCTTCGCCGTGCACCCTGGCGAAATCCTCGGCCTGATCGGACCGAACGGCTCCGGCAAATCGACCGTAATGAAGCTGGTCATGGGCATCGAGCGCCCGAACGCCGGCGAAATCAGGCTCGATGGCGTTGACGTCGCCGGCTGGCCGACGCACCGCATCGCCCGCAGCGGTATTGGTATCGTATTCCAGCATTCGCGTCCGCTGCATCGCCAGACCGTGCTGGAAAACATCAAGCTGGCGTTGCTGCCGGACTCCCTGTTTCGTCTCGCCGCGGACCCTGGCGTGGATGGACGCGCGCGTATGATCGCGGCGCAAGTGGGTCTGCACGACGTGCTCGATCGCCGCCCGGCCACGCTGCCGTTTGCCGATCTGCGCCGGCTGGAACTGGCGAAGGCACTGGCTCGCGACCCGAAAGTGGTGCTGATCGACGAGCCATTCGCTGGGCTGACGGCAACCGAGTTGGCAAGCTTCTCCACGCTGATCGATGATTTCCGCCGAGCCGGACGCGCCGTTCTGCTTGTCGATCATAATGTGAAGGGTGTGGCGGCGCTGGTCGATCGCGTGCTGGCAATGTATCTCGGCGAGCGTATCGCCGAGGGCAGTCCAGATTCCGTCATGCGTAACGAAACCGTGCGGCGGGTCTATCTCGGCGGCCGGATCGAAGCGCATCCGCGCAAGGAGCTCGCCGCGCGGGTCGGCGAACCGTTCCTCGACGTTCGCGGCATCGACGTGCGCTATGGCAAGGCGCAGGCGCTGCAGCAGGTCTCGATCCATCTCAACGAGAAGGAGTTCGTTTCCGTCGTCGGGCTGAACGGCGCCGGCAAGACCACGCTGTTCAACGCAATATCGGGCCTGGTTCCATACGACGGCGAAATCCGCTGGGCTGGCCAATCCCTGCGTGGCCGCACCCCGGCCGCAATCGCCCGCGCCGGCATCGTGCAATGCCCCGAAACCCGCGAGCTGTTCAGCGATATGACCGTGCGGGAGAATCTGGACCTCGGCGGGCAGCATCTGACGGCCGATGCGCGCACCGCACAGCTTGCCTGGCTGTTGGATTTGTTTCCGATCTTGGCGGAACGCCAGCGCCAGGCGGCTCGCACGCTGTCTGGTGGCGAGCAGCAGATGCTGGCGATTGCCCGCGCACTGATGATGCGACCGCGTCTGCTGATCCTGGATGAGCCTACGCTTGGTCTGGCGCCGGTAATTCTGGAACAGCTTTCCAACGCGCTTGCTCGGCTGAGGGAAACGACGCCGATCACTGTCTTGCTGGGCGAGCAGAACGTAACGTTTGCCCTGCCGCATGCGGATCGGGTGTATGTGCTGGAACACGCGCGGATTGTCTGGGAAGGCGATCCGGGGCGGTTCGCTGAGGAGATGGGG
>DATIMO010000046.1:0-6880 GCA_035475215.1 Acetobacteraceae bacterium
TGACCGTACTGGCGAAAATCTCGATCCCGACAGGGTCTGGGCGACGATGATGGCGAATGAGAAACCGGGCGGTCACGGTGAACGCTCGGTGGCGGTCGGCACGATCGACATGGCGGTGTGGGATGCGGCGGCGAAGATCGCCTGCACGCCGCTGTTTCGCTGGCTGGCGGAACGGCACGGCGTGGCGGCCGATCCACGCGTGTTCGTCTATGCCGCCGGCGGGTATTACTATCCCGGCAAGGACCTGTCGGCGCTGCGGGCGGAGATGCGCAGCCATCTCGATCGCGGCTACAGCGTGGTGAAGATGAAGATCGGCGGCGAGCCGATCGATGAAGACCGGCGCCGCATCGAGGCGGTGCTGACCGAGATCGGGCAGGATGCGCAGCTTTCGGTGGATGCGAACGGACGGTTCGATCTGGAGACCGCTGTGGCGTACGCCAAGATGCTGCGCGAATATCCGCTGTTCTGGTACGAGGAACCCGGCGATCCGCTGGATTACCAGCTTCAGGCCGCATTATCGGAATTCTACCCCGGCCCGATGGCGACGGGCGAGAACCTGTTCAGCCATCAGGACGCGCGCAACCTGATTCGCTACGGTGGCATGCGGCCCGATCGCGACTGGCTGCAGTTAGATTGCGCTCTGTCGTATGGGCTTTGCGAGTATCAGCGGACGTTGGTGATGCTGAAGGATGCCGGCTGGTCGTGGCGCCGCTGCATCCCGCATGGCGGGCACCAGATGTCGCTGAACATCGCCGCAGGATTGGGTCTCGGCGGCAACGAAAGCTATCCGGACGTGTTCCAGCCCTATGGCGGATTCCCGGACGGCACACGGGTGGAGAACGGCTACGTGACCTTGCCGGATCTGCCGGGGATCGGCTTCGAGGCTAAAGCGGACCTGTTCGCGGAGATGCGGCAACTGGCGGGATCGGACCGATGACCAAGCCGCCGGTCCGGATCGCCGTCCTGCACTTCGCGCACGAGACGGTCACGTTCCTGAAGAACGCCACGACGATGGATGATTTCATCTATCCCGGATCGCCGGCAAAGGGCGAGGCACTGCTTAGCTCCGGACCGAAATCATACATGGGTGGCTTCGTGCAGGTGGCGCGTGAGTTCGATGGGATCGAACTGGTCGGCATCGAATCACCGCTATGGCCGCGGACCGGCTCCGGTTCGGGCTGGGTCACCGAGGACGCATACGAAACCTTCGTCGGCGGGATGATTGCCGAAATCCGCGCCAAGGGTCCGTTCGGTGGGATCTATCTGTGCCTGCACGGGGCGATGGCGGTGCGCGGCGTGCCCCGGCCCGAGGCGGAACTGGCCCGCCGTGTGCGTGAAGCGGTCGGGCCACGTGCCGTCCTTGCCGCGACTTTCGATCCGCACGGCAACGAAGACGAAGAGTTTCTTCGTCACGCCGATATGGCGTTCACCGGGAAATACTTTCCGCACTACGACAGTCACCTTCAAGGACAGCGCGCGGCGCGATGCCTGATCCGGGCCGTGCGCAACGACTACCGCCCCACGCATGCAACGGTGAAAGTACCGATCATCTCGCCCACCGTGGTGCAATGGACGGGCGCTTCGCCCTGGATGGGCCTGATCCAGCGTGCGTTGGTGTGGGAAGCGCGCGAACCGGACGCTTATGTGAATGTCTTCTTCGGTTTTCCCTGGGCGGATGTGCCGGACGCCGGCATGACGATGCAGGTGATCACGAATGGCGATCCGAAGCTTGCCGAGGCGATCGCCGATGACATGTCCTGCTTCGCCTGGCGTCGGCGCGCAGCGCTGCTGGGATCGACCACGGTGCACAGCATTTCCGAAGGTGTGACGCTGGCGAAGCACGCTGTTCAGAGTGCTGGGGCGCCGGTGATCCTGGCCGATCACAGCGACCGATCGGGCTATGCGACATGGTTACTGAGGGAAATCATCGCCCAGGGACTTTCAAACATCCTGATCGCCACCATCGCCGATGCCGACGCGATCCGCACTCTCATCGAACAGGGAGCGCAACCGGGCGACGCGTTCGACATGGCGATCGGCGGACGCGCTGACGCGTCGGCAGGCGACCCGGTCCGCATTCTCGGGACCGTGCTGACCGTGGTGCGGATCGGCTCTCAGACGTGGATCAGCGTGCGATTCGGCAATGGCAACGTGGTGGTGATCAGCCCCTATCTGGCGCAGATCATGGAACCTTCGACGATTCGCGAAATCGGGTTGAACCCTGCCGAATTTGCGGTCATCGCGATCAAGTCGCGGGTTCACTTCCGCCGCGGCTTCGACGACAGCGGCTTCGCGACGACGATCCTGCAGGTCGAACCGACCGAGCCGTTTCTCGGCACCACGCGGCTGGATGCGCTGCGATACGAGAATCTGGATCTGCGAAACTACTACCCGTACGGCGATCCGGATTTCCTGCAACAGCACTCAGGCTGACGTTTACGTTGTTGCGCCACCCCAGGCTCGAAATGTGCTGGCGGTCACATCATCCATCGGAAAAAAACACTCGACGCGCAGTTCCTGCAACGTAATGTCCTGAGGTGTTCCCAGCGTCGCGATCGTCGTGAACATTCCAGTTGCGACAGTCCGCGGCGTTCCCGCCACCAGCGAAGCCTGGCTGCAAAGGTCGAAAGAGACGCCATGAATACCTGTCAGGTAGTTGCCGGAACAATTTAACCCGGCACTATGGCGCGCTTCAATCGCCGGAGCGGGAGGCGCGGGTGAGAGAATGGGTGGGCGTGTGCATGGCAATCGTCTCAAGCTGCCTCGGCGGAACGGCCGCTGCGGTCACCCGCTATCTGGTTCGCAACGCCGATCCAGTGACGCTTGACGATTTGCGATGGGGAATTGGCATTCTGTGTGTCCTGCCGGCGGCACTGTTTCTGCGAGTAAAATGGCCGCCGCGGAGCGACTGGCCGGGTGTCGTCGTCCTGGGGATCGCTTTTTTCGGCCTGTTCTTCGTCTTCTACAACATAGCGGTAAGCTATACCACCGCCGCCCGAGCGAGCCTTGCGCGGGCGACGTTGCCATTGCAAACCATGGCCGTCGGCGCCCTGCTTGGCGCGGAGCGGTTGACGGCACGTAAGCTTCTGGGGTGACCATCGCAGTGCTTGGTGTTCTCGTTGCACTTGCATCAGGCTTGGCAGCCGCGCCGGCCGGAAGCTGGCGTGGCGAACTGATCATGGCCGGCGCGGTGCTATGCATGGCGTTCTATAACGTCTGGTCACGGCCATTCATGCAGCGGTCGAGTGCTCTTGGATTCCTGACCGTCGGAATGGGAGCCGGCGCCCTGGTGCTCATACTGTTCAGTCTGCTGACAGGCCGCCTCGGAGCATTGAGCGAGTTTGGCGGAGCACAATGGATTGCCGGCATCTATCTTGGGGTTGGTGGCGGCGCCCTGGCGTTCATACTGTGGGTGCTGGCCCTGCAACGGGCGACGCCCACGCGCGTGGCCAATACGATGGCGGTCAATCCCATCGCGGCAGGGCTGCTGGCGACTCAGCTTGTCGGCGAGCCTATCGGCGCCAGTCTGATTGTTGGACTGATCGCGGTCGTTTCGGGAATCTGGATTGCGACGATGGAGGTTACACCTTTCGTATCGGCGCGGGATAGCGTGCGATAACAGGATCAGCGGTTAGCAGTGTGACACCCTCGGTGATCGACTGCGCGATGAGCATGCGGTCGAATGGATCCTTGTGGATTGGCGGCAGAGTGTCGATCGCAACCGCGTGCATGCTCGTAATCGCCAGTTCGTTGTAGCCATGGTCCAGAAGCCCCCTCCGCAACAGTCTGGGGTCGGCGCGGAAATCGCTGCGGCCCAAGCCTCGTTTGATGGCTACTTCCCAGATGTTGGCGGGACTGAATGACAGCTCGTTTTGCCGATCTTCCATCAGAGTACGCGCCTCGGCTGGCAAACGGCCAGAATCCGCCGCTGCCCACAGCAGCAGGTGAGTATCGATCAGGAGCTTCACGGCTTGCCGTAGAAGAGTTGCTCGATGTCTGCACTCCCCATGCGGTCAAAGTCGTCAGGCACCGCGATCTCACCCGACATGAAACCAAGCCGCCGGTCCTGGCCGGTCTCCGGCGCCGCCAGGGCGGTCACCTTCACCAACGGCTTGCCCGATTTGGCAATCACGAACGGCTCCCCGTTCACGACCTGATCGACCAGCCGCGACAGGTGCGTTTTGGCTTCGTGGATGTTGACCGTACGCATCAGTTGTCCCTAATAGACTAAGTCCAATTAGTCTAGTCGTAAGTGCCGGACACTGCAAGGAAAAGCCTTGGTCTACCCCACCGCCCTGCGCTCCACCATGCGCAGAAAACTCACGCACGCCGCCACCCCGGCAATTGCCGAGGAAACCAGCAACGTCACCAACGGCCCATTTGTGGCGACCACACCGAATACCAGCGCGACCACCGCAGCACCCGTCGTCTGGCCCATCAGCCGCGCCGTTGCTTGCATGCCGCTGGCCCCGCCGGTGCGCGAGCGTGGCGCGGACGTGATAATCGCCCGATTGTTCGGCGTATTGAAGAACCCAAAACCGAGGCCGCAGATCATCATCCGCCAGGCGATGTTCAGCCCCGACGGTTGCGCCGGAGCGCGCTCAGCAGTGCCAGCCCGCCGCACAACACAGCCAGCCCGCAACCGCTCAGCACGCCCACCTTGTAGCGATCGGCCAACCGTCCGGCGACCGGCGCGATGAACGCCACCGTCAGCGGCCACGGGGTCATCAGCAGCCCGGTCTGCACTTCGTTTCGCCCGAGCGTGTTCTCCAGCAGGAACGGCAGCGACACCAACGCCATTCCCTGCGCCATGAAACCGCAGATGGACGTCGCGACCGACATCGCGAACAGCGGGATGCGCAGCAGATCGACCGGCAGCGGCGGCGAGTTGCGGGTCATCTGCCGACCGACCAGGAACAGCCCGAGCACCACTGCGACGAGGAACTGGGTGATCACCGCCTCGATGCGCTCGCCGTGGCCGAACCCGTCGATCGCGGTGATCAGCAATCCGATCGACAAGGCGCTCAACAACGCGGATGGCAGGTCGAACGGGCTGCGCGATCGAGGGGTGGCCGGCAGCGCACGCATGGCGACGAACAACGCGGCTGCGCCGATCGGCAGATTGACCGCGAACAGCCAGGGCCAGTTCGCCACCGACAGGATGGCCGCAGCCACTGTCGGCCCCACCGCGGATGAAATCGATCCCACGGTGGCGTTCAGGCCGATGCCCCGGCCGACGAAGCGGCGCGGATAGATGAAGCGTACCAGCGCGCCGTTCACGCTCATCACCCCAGCAGCACCGAAGCCCTGCACGATGCGCGCCATGGTCAGCGTGACCAGGGAATCGGACAGCGCGCATCCCAGCGACGCGAGGGTGAATACCGCCAGACCCCAGCGATACACGCGGCGATAGCCGAAGATTTCGCCGGCGGAGGCGAAGGGCAACAGCGAGATGGTGACCGTAAGCTGATAAGCGTTCACTACCCAGATCGAATCGGCCGGTGACGCGTTCACGTCCTTGGCAATGGTCGGCAGCGCCACGTTGGCGATGGCCCCATCGAGCACGGCCAAGGTCAGCCCGAGTGCGATGCTGAGGATCGCCCAATAACGCTGCGGCGTGGGCAGGCCGTCTGACGGCTCGGCCTGCCCGATTGAGCGTGTAACCGCCGGGTCTGCCATCAAGCGACGGTGGCCGGCTGGCCAATAAGGCCAATCGCCGCCGTCAGAACTTCCTGCAATGGCAGATCGGTCAGCCGGGAACGTCGCAGCACCCGTACAGCGGGCCCACGTGGCGCACACAGGGCCGGGTCGGATTCGTCGGAGAACAGGACCAGCGACGGACAGCCGACGGAGGCAAGCAAATGCATGGGGCCTGTGTCGTTGCCGATTGCCAGTTTGGCCAAACGGGCAATAGTGTCAAGTTCGCCGAAATCGGTTTGCCCGGTCAGGTCGATGATCGATGCGCCGCGCCCGATCACCTGAGTCAGCGGGCGCTCGGCGATTGTGCCCAGCACCACTGGCGTCAGATCGTGTGCAGCAAGGGCTGCGGCCAGTGCGGCGTACCGCTCCGCTGGCCAACGTTTGGCGGGCCGATGCGCGGAGCTGCCCGGAACCAGCAGCGCGAAGGTTGGCGGCAGCGCGAAGCGGGTCACGTCGCCGACACTCCAGGACAGGTCGGCCGGCGGCACATCGAGAAACCCGGCCTGGCGGAGCTGCCCAGCCTGACGCTCGACATCATGCAGCCGATCGCGTGACGGATCACGGTCCGGGTGAGAGCAACCCGGCGCAATGCCCGACCATTCAGGCCGCGGCCGGGGAAGCAATTGATAATAGCGGCTGCTGCGCGCCGAGGTTTGCAGATCATAGATACGATCGAACCTGCCGGCGATCAGCCGTCGTCGCAAATGCCACCAGCGCGGTCCGTCCCACCACGCAGGTCGCGAGTCGACCCAGACCGAGTCGAAATATGGCGATGCGGCCAGCCAGTCGGCGTATGGCGCGGTGGTCAGCAGCGTGATCTCGGCACCGCGGTGGTATCGGCGGATCGCCGCGAATGGGCCGAACGATAGCACCACGTTGCCCAGCGCGCCGAGCCTGATGACCAGTATCCGGTTCCGCATGTCAGGGAGGCAAGTGCACGCCGCGGGTTGCGGCCTGCGCGACGGCGATTGCGATTGCGAAGGCGACAGCGGCGGCGGCCTTGGCGGTCATGCGGGCGGGATAACAGCGTGGCAGTGAGCCGGCAACGCCGGGTCGAGGCCTGGCGTGCAATCCGTTGCCACGGGTGAAAGTTAACAGTTTGTTGACAAACGCTGCCCGACCGGGCAGCGTGCGGCGCAACCGCAGTGACGAATCCTGCGACATAAGGGGCGATCGCATG
>DATIMO010000047.1:0-9886 GCA_035475215.1 Acetobacteraceae bacterium
CAGGCGCTGGTGATGCTTGTGGTCGTGGTGTTCGTGCTGACCAATCTTGTCGTCGATCTGCTGTATGCGTGGCTCGATCCGCGCATCCGCTTCGCCTGAGGAGCCGGGCGTCATGTCGTTCAGTGCACAATTCCACCCGCCCAGTCCCGTTATCGCCGAAGCCGAGCCGGCGCTGGAGCATTCCGCCCTGCGTCGTGCGATCGGTTTCTGCCGTTGCCAGCCGCTCGGCACGTTTGGCATGGCGATCGTGCTGGTGATCGCCGTTGCCGGTCTCGGCGCCGAGTGGATTGCACCGTACAGCCCTACGGCGAACGACTTCGGGGCCATGACGGAGGCGCCTGGCTGGGCACATCTGTTCGGCACCGACCAGCTTGGCCGCGACATCTTTTCCCGCATCATCTACGGTGCGCGAACCGCGCTGGTTGTCGGCTTTTCATCGGCGCTTGTGGGCGGCGCCGCCGGTCTGGTGCTTGGCGTCGCCAGTGCCTATTTCGGCGGCGCCATCGACCTGATCGTGCAGCGCGTGCTGGATGTGATGATGGCGTTCCCGCTGATCATCATGGCGCTTGCCATCGTGGCGATCTTCGGCACCGGCGTGCACAACGTGATCGTGGCGATCACCATTCCGCTGATACCACGCTGCGCACGGGTGGTGCGAGCGAGCGCGCTGCCGCTGCGGGAGATTCCCTACGTGGACGCGGCCCGCGCCTGCGGTTTCGGGCATAGTCGAATCATTCTGCGGCACATGGTTCCGAACGTGATGGGGCCGTTCCTGATCATGCTGACCGCCTTCGTCGGCCAGGCGATCCTGGCCGAGGCATCGTTGTCTTACCTCGGGCTGGGCGTGCAGGAACCGACGCCGGCCTGGGGCCTGATGCTGCAGGGCGGTGCCGAGGAATACGCGTCCACCGCGCCGTGGATCGCCGTGTTTCCCGGTCTGGCGATCATGCTGACAGTGTTCGGTTTCAATCTGTTCGGCGATGCGTTGCGGGATGCGCTGGATCCAAAGCTGCGCGATCGGTAGAGTTAATCCCCACTATCCGCGCCAAGATACCGAAACCGGGTCTCCTTCCACCAGTCGCTTCGCAAGGCATTGAGCAACGTAACGTCAAGCTCCTCGCGGATCGTGTTGTCGATTGGCAACACGATCGCATAGTTCTCGCTGCCCAGTGTCACCGCCGCCAGTTCCAGATCCGGGAAACCCTGCCTGAGCGCCCACGCCAGCAGCGGCCGGTCATACACGAACGCATCGATCTGGCCCGATTGCACCGCATGGAGGCCGTCAGTCGCCATCCGATAAGCACGAAACTGAATCCGCTGCCCGGTCAGGAACCCCTCGGTCGATGACCCCGCGACCGCCCCCACGCGGATCGAACCCAGGTCGTGCACATTTCGAACCACCCCCTGCAGCCGCTGCGTCGTCAGCGCCGACGTGATTCCGGCGATGAACACGGCGATCGTAACAACCGAGGCTACCATCCAGATGACTGCCAGCACGCGGCCCGGTGTCGAACGTGGACCCTGCTGCGCGGCGCCCGCCTGCGTCATCGCCACCGCCGACCACCATGCTCCGGCGACGAAGCCGCGTATCGGACCGCCGCCGTAATGCTCGTTCTCGCGCCGTTCAAAAATCCAGACCAGTGTCCCGACCAGCAATGCAATCGCCAGCAATATCAGAACGGCCTGCAAGAAACGGAAGGAAATGAATGTACGCACAACCGGAAACCATGCTGTGACGCCGCCGCGAGCCACCGCGATACCGAGACCGGTGGAGTAGAACGGCTGAGTAAAATCCATCGCCTTTCGCCGTTCCGCCGTGACAGTAACGGCGGCCGTGACGACGTCCACCTGGCCCGACACGACGGCATCCAACAGTTCCGCCACGGTGCCGCGCTCCTCCAGCCGGTACCGCAGATGCAACTGATCCGCGAGGTGGCGCCACAGATCTATGCTGATGCCTTCCCAATGGCCTTCGGCATTCTTCATCGCAAACGGGGGCGCGCTGCGCGTGCCTACAATCAGTTCCCGGTCAAAGGTCGCAGGCAGCCGTGGTGCCTCTGCACGGACCACCCCGGACAGCAGCACCAGGCAAGCAAGCACCATTGCTACGACGGCGGGATGGCAGACCGATGCCGGCCTGCAATCGAGGAACATCATCCGCTGAATCAAACACAAGGATTGGCAGGAGGTCCTCAAGCTCCGCACGCAATCCCGCTACGTCGAGAAGAAGTCGACCAGTTCCCGATATGTTTCCTGCGGACATTCCTCTTGCAGGTAGTGCCCGGACGGCACAGTCGCCATGCGCACGATGTTGCTGGCATAAGCGGGCCAAACCTCCTGCGGCTGATGGTTACGGCCGACCCCGCCGCGGGCACCCCACAGGATCAGCGCTGCGCATTCGACGCGTCGCCCAGCATCGGAATCCAGCGTGTCCATCGCCAGATCGATCCCGAACGTCGCGCGATAATCCTCGCACATTGCGTGGATCGTCGCCGGATCACGAAAGCAACGCATGTATTCCGCCAGCGCGGCAGGATCGAAAAAGCTCGTGCCCTGTGCTGTCTTCGACAGCTTGCGTTGAATGAAGAAGTCCGGGTCCGCCCCCATCAACCGCTCCGGCATCGGAAACGGTTGCACCATGAAGAACCAGTGCCAGGAGAAAACGCCCCACGCGCGCGTGACGTTATTCAGCAGGTGATGCTGCGGCAGGATATCCAGGAACGCCGCACGCTCGACACGGCCGGGATCATCGAGACACATGCGGTGCAGCACCCGTGCGCCGCGGTCATGCCCGGCGGCGCGGAAGCACGTGTAGCCGAGGCTTTCCATCACCTCGATCTGGTCCTGCGCCATCGCGCGGAATGAGTACGCGACGTGGTCGTTTCCACCTGGCGGCTTGCTGCTGTCGCCATAGCCGCGAAGATCGGTGCAAACCACGGTGAACCGCTCGGCCAGTTGCGGCGCGATCTTGTGCCAGGATACATGAGTGAATGGGTTGCCGTGCATCAGCAGCAGCGGCGGCCCGCTGCCACCGATCACGGCCACGATTTCCGCACCGCTCGTTGCGATGCGCGTCCGCCGGAACCCCTCGAACATGATCCATGCTCCCGGCGCGATGGCGCCACGAAGATGATGGTATCGCACTGCAGCGTCAGGCCAATTGGCCGCAGCAGGATAATCGCCGATAGTGTCCAGAGTTCCCGACGACCCGGAGACGAAGCCCATGCCGCCGAGACCCCGGTGAGTCAAGCCGAGCAGGATTATCGTCGCGGCGCATTGCTGGTGACCGGCGCCGCGCTGTCCTGGAGCACCGCCGGTCTGCTGGTGCGCTGGACCGCAACGGATCCCTGGACGACGCTGTTCTGGCGCGCGGTATTCGCCTCGGTTGCGCTGCTCGCGTGGCTGCGGATTGCGGCGCCCGGCCGAATGCTTCCGGCGTTCCGCGGTCTCGGGCCGGCAGGGCTGCTGCTCGCGCTTTGCTTCGCCGTCTCGATGATCAGCTTCATCAACGCGCTGGATCTCACCACGGTGGCCAGCGTGATGGTGTTCCAGGCGATCTCGCCGTTGATCGCGGCCTTGCTCGCCTGGATCTGGCTTCATGAACGGCTGACGCGGCGCACCCTTGTCGCGATCATCGCGGCGTTCGTGGGCGTTCTGGTCATGGTATCAGGTGATCTCGGAAGCGGCGGTTTCGTAGGCGATGCGATCGGACTGGCGATGGCCGTAACTTCCGCGCTCACCATCGTGCTTGCACGTTTCGACCGCCGCGTATCGATGGCAGCAGCGACTTTTGCCGGCATGGCAATCACGGCCGCAGTTGCATTGCCGATGACGCGCTTTGCGCTTCCGATCAGCGATTACGCGCTGCTTGCCTTGTTCGGCGTCGGGCAGATGGCGTTCGCGCTCGTGCTGTTCACGACCGGAGTGCGGCTGATGCCGGCGGCCGATGCCGGGCTGATCACTTTGCTGGAATGTGTGCTGGCGCCGCTCTGGGTCTGGCTTGCCTTCGCCGAGACGCCACAGGGGCGCACGCTCGCCGGTGGCGTCGTGGTGCTTGGGGCTGTCGCTGCATCCGCGATACGGCGAAGGCAAACGGCGCCCTGACTCGCAATCGGCGAGCTTCGGTTCGAGTGCGAGACTCACGTCCTGACATTGCCGGTTCCTTGACTCCCGGAAGCCCCGCCTCATAGCGTTCGCGACGCAATTCAGGAGCCGCCAATGGCCGCATTCCTTTTTACCGGCGGACGTTTTCTTGATCCGCGCCGCGATGAACTGGCCGAGGGCATCGAGGTCCTGGTAGAGGACGGGCTGATCAAGGAAGTTTCGGATCGCCCGATCAGCGCCAGCGCCGCGACACGCGTGCCGATCGGCAACCGCACGCTGATGCCGGGGCTGATCGACTGCCACATCCATATCGTGCTGACCGAGGTGAATCTGCGGCTGCTCGATGACGTGCCGCTGACCTTGTTGTCGGCCAAGGGCTCGGTCGCGATGCGGGCGATGCTGATGCGCGGCTTCACCACTTTGCGCGATACCGGCGGCGCCGACTGGGGGATGAAAGCGGCTGTGGAGCAGGGGCTATTCGAGGGTCCGCGGCTGTATATCGCCGGCCAACCGCTGAGCCAGACCGGCGGACACGCGGATCATCGCCGGCGGACGCAGGTTGGGTTTGGGTGTGCGTGTTGCAACGGGTTGAACTGGACCGCTCGCGTGGCGGACGGCGTACCGGACGTGATCAAGGCGGTACGTGACGAACTTCGCAAAGGTGCTGATCATATCAAGCTGATGGTCTCGGGTGGCGTGGCCTCGCAGGCCGATCCGCTGGAAAGCCTGCAATACCGCATGGATGAGATCGAGGCGGCCGTGGAGGAAGCGACGCGCTGGGGCAGTTATGTCTGCGCGCACGCGTACAGCGCCAAGGCGATCGAGCGTGCGGTGACCGGAGGCGTGCGCTGCATCGAGCATGGCAATCTGATCGATGTACCGACCGCGGAGCTGATGGCCGAACGCGGCGCTTATGTGGTGCCGACGCTGGTTGCGTATGACTCGCTGAAGAAGCGAGGGCCGCAATTCGGATTATCGGAGTTCAGCCTTGCCAAGAACGATATGGTGCTGGCGGCGGGGCTTCGTTCGTTGGAAATTTTCCGCGCAGCGGGGGTGAAGATCGGGTTTGGCAGCGATCTGCTGGGGCAGTTGCAGACCGATCACTGCACGGAATTCACCATCCGAGCCGAGGCGATGCGTCCGCAGGAGATTATTCGTTCCGCAACGCTGGTCAATGCGGAGATCGTTTGCGCGGCGGGCAAGCTGGGCGAGCTGGTGCCGGACGCGCATGCCGATCTGCTGGTGGTCGATGGCGATCCATATCGTGACATCAGCGTGTTTCGCAGCGATGGAAACCGGCTGGCGGCGATCATGTCGCGCGGACGCTTTGTGAAGAATGGTCTGTGAGGGTGCACCATGTGATAGGCGAATAACCGGCATGTCGACCGTTGTTGCCAATGTGATAGTACCACGACGTTCGCACGGTCTGCTTGGCGCGTTCGAGCGCGCAGCGGTCAATCTGCTGGTTGTCGCCGGCGCCGCCTTGATCGGGGTGCCATTGGCGCTCACGATCTATCTCAGCCTTTTCGACGAAAAGCTGATCCTGTTCCCGCCCCGCGGCTACACGCTGTCATGGTATCCGGCGATTATCCCGAACTTCGGCGGCCCGTTACTGGTCAGCGCAGAGCTCGCGATAGTGGCGGTTGCCGGCAGCCTGCTGCTGGGGGTTCCCGCCGGAATTGCGCTGTCGCGCTATCGGGCACGCGTCACTGGCGCCATCGCGGCGCTGTTGCTGGCGCCGATCACCTTTCCTGGGATTGCGCTCAGTCTGGCGATTTACGTGTTCCTGATTCTGATTGAACAGCACAGCGGTGTGCAGTTCGTCGGCTTTCTGGGTCTCGTGCTGGCATACGTCCTGATCACCACACCTTGGGTGGTGCGGCTCTGTCTGGCCAGTCTGGCCAATCACGACCGAGCAGCGGAGGAAGCCGCCACCAGCCTCGGCGCAGCACCACTGACCGTAATCTGGCGCGTCACCCTGCCGGCGATGCGACCAGGCATCATCGCGGCGGCACTTTTTGCCTTCATCATCTCATTCGATAACCTGGAGATGGGGCTGTTTCTCGCCGCGCCTGGTGTTACCACCTTGCCGGTGGCCATCCTGCAATATCTGGAATACCACATCGACCCGCTGGTGGCCGCGGTGGCGGTGGCGCAGATGGTCATCGTCGGCGCTTCCCTGCTGGTACTGGATCGGTTGGTTCGCTTCGCCAAGATTGTGCAATGAGCACCGCACTGGTTCTGGATCGGGTTGGCAAGCGTTTTGGCACGCAGCAAGCGGTTGCCGACATGTCGCTGTCGATTACGCCGGGCGAAATGGTTGTGCTGCTTGGTCCATCCGGCTGCGGGAAGACCACGAGCCTGCGCATGATTGCTGGATTTTTGCAGCCTACATCGGGTGATATTCGCCTGGATGGGCGCAGCATTTTGCCGTTGGCCGCGCACCAGCGAGAAATGGGCATCGTGTTCCAAAGCTATGCGCTGTTCCCGCATCTGTCGGTGGCGCGCAATGTCGCGTTCGGGCTCGAGATGCGTCGGATGGACCGTCCGGCGATCGATGCGCGGGTGGCGGAAATGCTGCAGATGGTAAAACTGGAAACCTTTGCGTCGCGGTTACCGCGACACCTGTCTGGCGGTCAGCAGCAGCGTGTGGCACTTGCGCGCGCCCTGGCAATCCATCCTCGGCTGCTGCTGCTGGATGAGCCGCTGTCAAATCTGGATGCGGCGCTGCGGCTGGAAATGGCGCGCGAAATCCGTCTGTTGCAGCGCGAGCGCGGGATTACCACGGTGATGGTCACGCACGATCAGACCGAGGCTATGGCGCTGGCGGATCGGCTGGTGGTAATGCGCGACGGGCACGTGCAGCAGATCGGCCGACCGGAAGATCTCTATGAACGGCCGGCAAATCCGTTCGTCGCCGGCTTCATTGGCGGCAGCAACATCCTGACGGGACAGCATGAGTCGGGCCGCCTGGTCCTGGCCGGCGGCGGGATCGTCGTGCTGACCCGCAATGCCGGAATCGGGCTGGCAACCCTGGCGATCCGGCCCGAAAGCATCCGCCTGGCCCCGGCAGGCACAGCGGGATGCATCGAAGGAGAGGTTGAACTCTGCACTTATCTTGGCACCGCGATCGAGCATGTCGTCCGGCTCGATCCTGAGGCCGCGGTGGTGGTGCGCGGGCCCGGGCTGGGGGCGGACGCGGCACGACGTTACGATCCGGGCACGCGTGTGGCGCTTTCCTGGACCCAGGCAGACGAACGCCTGTTCAATGCCGAAGGCCGTCCGCTGCCCATGATGGAGCCGAATGAAATCAAGCAGGGAGAGAAGGAATGGACAAGCTGACCGTCTCGCGCCGTGTGGTGCTGGGTGCCGCTGCGGCGCTCACGACGCCGGCAGTCATCCGCCCGGCCCGCGCCGCCGAGCGCTGCGTGGTCGGCACATGGGGCGGCGACTACGCGCGGCTGCTGCGAGAAAATATCGATGATCCGATACTGAAGCCGCAAGGCGTGGAGGTGGTGCAGGACATCGGCGACGAATCGCCCCGATTTGCCAAGCTGAACGCGCAGAAGATGCTGCCGCGCGGAACCATGGATATCGCCTGCTTTGGCGCGCCGAACGGGTTCCGTGCGGGGCAGGCCGGCCTGACCGAAAAGCTGGACGCGGCCAAGGCGCCCAATCTGCGTCACATTCCGGATTTTCTCGCCAGCGAGTCTTTCGTCCCGCATATCTACAGCGCCCAGGTGATCGCCTATAATCCGCAAACCGTCACCGATCCGCCGCAGAGCTTCGGCGACCTGCTCGACCCAAAATGGAAGGGCAAGGTCGGCGTGGTCGCCACCGCCGGGTTTTGGCTGATGATGGCAGCGGGGATCTATGCCAGCGGCAACCCGGATGATTTCGACAAGGCCAAGCCGTTGATCCTGAAACTGAACGACAACGGGCTGCATTTGTATCCGGAGACAGACAATCTGGCGCCGGCATTCAAGTCGGGAGAGATCGAAGTGGGCATGATCTGGCGGGCGCGCACCGTCATGTGGCAGAACGCCGGCTTCCCCGTGGAAGGGCGCTACCCCAAGGAAGGGGCGATCCTGTACGTTTCCGGCATGAGCGTCCCGAAGAACGCGCCCGACAAGGATGCTGCGTGGAAATACGTCAATGCGTTGTTGGAACCATCGGCACAACGTGGATTCGCCGAGCATATGGGCTATCTGCCGACAGTCGATGATGCGCCCCTGACCGGCAAGATCGCGCAGCAACTCGCCATTCCCGAACCCCGCCCGAAACTGCAGCAGCCGAATTACGCATACACCACCAAGGTGCAGGCCGAGATGCAGGACTGGTGGGACAAAAACGTCCAGCATGCCTGAATCGGAACAGCGTCAGGCCGGAACCGCACTGGTCCTGCTGGGTCCGGCAACGCTGCTGATGGTTGTGATGCTGCTCGGCCCGCTGGCGCTGCTGGCGCGTTTCAGCTTGAACCGGTTCGATCCGACCGAAATCATGGTGGCGGCGCTGACACCGGAAAACTACGCGCGGTTCTTCACCGATCCGTTCTATCGGGATGTGCTGGTGACGACGGTGCGGGTGTCGGTGATCGTCACGATCGCCTGCCTGATATTCGGTTTGCCGATGGCCTGGCGACTGGCGCGCAGCACCAGCCGGTTGAAATCCGTGTGGCTGACGCTGATCATTCTGCCGCTGTTCATCGGCGCGGTGACGCGAACCTCCGGCTGGATGATCCTGTTCGCACGTGGCGGCATGCTGGACATCGTCGGCCGGTTATTCGGGGCCGGCCGGGTGGATGTGATGTTCACCGAGAACGCGGTCATTGCCGGGATCGTGTCGATCAATCTGCCGTTCACGATCCTGGCGTTGCAAAGCGTGTTCGAGGGGATCGATCCGCGCTTGCAGGAAGCCGCCGCCAGCATGGGCGCGACGCCGGCCCGCGCGTTCCGGCGGGTGATCTTTCCACTGGCGTTGCCAGGCGTGCTGATCGCGGCGGTGCTGTGCTTCATCCTGTGCATGAACGCGTTCGCGACGCCGGTGCTGCTGGGCGGCCCGCGGTTCCACATGATGGCGCCGCTGATCTATTGGGAGTTCACCAACAACAACAACTGGGCGTTCGCCGCGGCGCTGGCATTCATCCTGATGGCGACGACGCTTGGGCTGACCGGGTTGGCGAACGTGGTGATCCCGCGGCGCTATCGGGTGGGGCGGTGATGCTTCGGCTGGCTCCCGAGCAGCGTATCAATGGTCTCGGCAAGTTCCATCTGACGGAATGGCTTTTCCAAAAAGACAAAATCGTCCTGATCGCGTATCCGCGTCTGCATGTCGCGGGCGAAACCCGACACGAGCACGATCTTCATAGTCGGTCGTAACCTTCTTGCGGTGCGGGCGAGTTCAATCCCGCTGACCCCGTTCGGCATGACGACATCCGTCAGTAACAGGTCAATCTGAGCTCCGTCCTGGAGCAACCTGCGCGCCTCAATCCCGTCGGCTGCGGTGACGATGCGATAGCCGTGTCCGCTCAGCCAGGTCTCGACCACCTCGCGCACGTCGGCCTGATCATCGACAACGAGAATGGTTTTGCCGTGACCTTCGACAGGCCTCGATGTGATGCTACCCGGCTGCTCGTCTTCCGCCGCGATGGCGGCTCGCGGCAGGTAGAGCGACACGGTCGTACCCCGCCCCACAGCACTGTCGATGGTCGCGGTTCCGCCTGATTGTCTGACGAATCCGTAAATCTGCGCAAGACCCAGCCCCGTTCCCTTGCCGATGTCCT
>DATIMO010000048.1:0-7569 GCA_035475215.1 Acetobacteraceae bacterium
AGCGTCGGCGCGTATCGGCTGGAATCGCTCGGCGTTCATCTGTTCGACCGGATCGAGGGCGATCACAGCACTATTCTCGGCTTGGCGCTGCTGCCGCTGCTGGGTTTCCTGCGCCAGCACGGGGTACTCACGGTGTAGACCATGATTGCTTTAGCTTGAAGCAAACATGGGTAGTGGGTCAGTTTGAACGCCCCTGAATAAAAATTCTATTGCATCCGGCGTGCAACCCGCCCCGGCCGGTGCCATATTAGAGGCATGACAGATACGGTGTATCGCGTGCTCCGGCAGGCTGATGATAGCTTTCACGTCGAGCTAATTAAGCCAGGAGCACTGCCCAGGCTTGCAACCGGCTTCCCATCGGAAACTGACGCGGAGTCCTGGATCAGCGAGGACAAAACGCTGGCTAATCTTGACCCGAACACAGATCAGAGCGTCGCTTGGAATGGGCGTCTCTGAGTCTCTGATGGCAACCGAACGTCTTTCACAGTCTGAATCACGCTTTCTGGCGGTTCCGCCTCAAGCGACCACGCTCTGGAACCCTCACCCGCCACGCTCCGCGCGTCGACCTCTCCCGCCCTGCGGGAGAGGTGGACGAATTGCGGGAATGTCAGAACTTTTACCGTCGCCCATCCAACTCGAAGCGGACCCGTAGCGGCATGTCGGCGGCGATCGGCTGACCGTCGCGCAGGGCGGGCAGGAAATGCCACGCCGCCACCGCGTCCCGCGCGGCGCGATCCAGCAGGATGTATCCAGAACTCTGGGCCACATCGACGCCGCTCGGCAGCCCGGCCGGCGATACGTGAATGACCAGCGTCACCGCGCCTTGCTCGCCGCGCAATGCGGCTTCTTTCGGATAGATCGGCTGGCGGTTTCGGTACTGCGTGTCGGGCTTGGCGGGCACTACGTCGTCACCGTGGACAATGGCGTCGGTGGGGCTGTCGGTGCCACCCAGATTCATCTCCGGCCCCGGGGGGGCCGCGACCGGTGCGACGGGCCGCGGTGGTTGCGGGGCGATGGGTGGAAGGATGGGGCGGTTCGACCCCTCCCCCTGGCCCCCTCCCGCAAGGGGAGGGGGAATCTTCGGCGGCGCGGGTGGTAGCGGCAGATCGATACTGGCCTCGGGTTGCTGCACGGACGCGGGCGTGTCCGGCGGAGCGGCCTCGGCCGCAGGCGGCGGTGGAGGCGGGGTGGTGGGGGGCGACGGGCTGGTGGGTGGGCCTGCGCCGGCCTTTTCCAGCATCACCAACTCCACCTTTACGCCCGGTTCGGCTGCGTCCGGCAGCGAATGTGGGCGACTCAGCCAAGCTGCGAGTGATGCCAGCAACAGGCCATGCAACGTCAGCGAGGCAAGGACGGCGCGCCGCATCAGCCGGGCGGCAGTAAACGCGGTGACGGATCGGCGCCGAACGGCAGTCCGAACGCCGCAGCGGCAGCGGGCAATGCCTGTGCCGCCGGCAGGTCCGCGCTGATGCGACCGTCTGCCAGCACCACGATCCGGTGCGCATAGCGCAGTGCGAGGTCGATGGCGTGCAGCACGATGACCACGCAGACGCCGGATTCCGCGGTGGTGCGCAGCAGGCGCATGATCGCGTGGGCGGCGGCGGGATCCAGATCGGCGGTCGGTTCGTCCAGCAGGAACATATCGGGCTCGGTGGCGAAGGCGCGGGCCAGCATGACGCGGCGCGCCTGCCCGCCCGAAAGCCGATCGATCCGGACGGCGCGCAGCGGCAGGATACCGCAAACCTGCATCGCTTTGGTTACTGGCGCGACGGCGCTGTCGTGATGCGGGATGCGGCCGAGGGCGGTGACCTGTTCCACCGTCATCGCCCAGGTGCAACGCGCACCTTGCGGCAGGTAGGCGATCCGCCGGGGATCGCGTGACGGGGTGCCGGGCAGCAGGCCGGCCAGAGCGCGGAGCAATGTGGACTTGCCGGCGCCGTTGGGGCCGCAGAGGGCAACCATTTCGCCGGGCCGGGCAGTGAAGTGGGTGTCGTGGAGGACGGGCTTGCCGCCCAGCGTCACCGACGCGGCTTTGATTTCGATCACGATAATATTTGGTATGGTAACGTTCGCAATCGGCTTGATAGAACGCAAATTTCCGTTGCAAACTTCAAATACGAAGCGGCATAGTGTTGGCGTTCGTCTGGTTCGGGTACTGGCCCGAACATATCGGACCCCCTTGATGCCAGGCGAGCCAAAGAAGGGGAGGCTGACATGCAAAACGCACTTCTGGCTGCGTTGCTGATCACCACATCACTCGCGTCGACCGCCGTGGTGGCCCAGAACGCCCTGCCAAACGGACAACCGCCGTCGTCCGGCGAGCTGACGCTTGGCGAGGTCCATTTCCCGGTGTCGTGTACAATCCAGGCGCAGGACCAGTTCAACCGCGCCGTCGCCACTCTGCACTCCTTTTGGTACGAGGAGGCCGTGAAGGCCTTTACTGACATTGCCAAAACGGACCCCGATTGCGCGATGGCGTATTGGGGCGTGGCCATGAGCAATTGGTACCCGTTGTGGTATCCGCCCAGTGCCGCGGCGCTCAAGGCAGGATCAAGTGCGGTAGCCAAAGCCCAGTCCATCGGCGGCAAGACCGAACGGGAACGCGCCTATATCGAGGCAATCGCGACATTCTATCGCGACAACGACAAACTCGATCATCGGACGCGCAGCGTCGCATACTCGAAGGCGATGGAGGGGGTCTATCGGGCCTATCCTGATGATCGGGAGGCGGCAGTGTTCTACGCCCTCTCGCTCAATGCGACGGCGTTGCCCACCGACAAGACCTATGCCAACCAGAAGCAGGCTGCGCAAATTCTGCAGAAGGTCTTCCTGGAGCAGCCGAACCATCCGGGCGTGGCGCACTATCTCATCCACAGCTACGACTCGGCACCGCTGGCGGATTTGGGACTGCCGGCCGCGATCTGTTACTCGAAGATTGCGCCTTCGGTGCCGCACGCGCTGCACATGCCGTCGCACATCTTCACCCGGCTCGGCAAATGGCAGGATTCCATCGACTCCAACCGCGAGGCAGCCAAAGCGGGTCAGGATTATGCAGTGCGGGAGTTCGGCGAAGGCGTCGCCTGGGATCAGTCGCTGCACGCGATGGACTACATGGAATACGCGTACCTACAACTCGGTCAGGACGGCAAGGCGAAGCAGGTTTTGGACGAGATCGTCGCGTTCCGGAGAGCCACACCGCCGGTGATGCCGGCGGCATACGCAATGGCCGCCATCCCGGCACGCTACGCGGTCGAGCGGCGTGACTGGAAGGGCGCAGCCGCGCTCACGCTGCCACCACTGGCGTTTCCCTGGGACAACTTCCCCTGGACCACTGCGATGATCACCTACGCCCGCGCGCTTGGTGAGGCTCGTACCGGCGATCTGAAAGGCGCCGAGACCGAGATTGCCCAGCTTCAATCGGGGCGTGACGCGCTGATCGAGAAGAACAAGTACTGGTCCGATCAGATGGAGGTGCAGCGGCGCGCGGCTTCAGCGATGCTGGCGCGCGCACAGAGCCGCAATGACGAAGCGCTGGCCATGTTGCAAAGCGCCGCCGATCTGGACGCGTCGATGGACAAACAGTCGGTAACACCCGGCGCCATTGTCCCGACGCGAGAACTATTGGGCGATCTGCTGCTCGAACTGGACCAGCCGGCAAAGGCCCTGGCCGCGTATGAGCTGTCGTTGACAGCCGATCCCAACCGATTCCGTAGCGTCTACGGGGCGGCAAAGGCGGCGGACCGGTCCGGCGACCGGGTCAAGGCGAAGACCTATTACGAGCAACTGGCGATGCTCGGGAGCCACGCCGACACCCAGAGGCCGGAGCTTGTCGAGGCAAAGGCATATCTCGAGCAATAGCGGGCCGCCACGCGCCGGACGCAGTCATGGCTGCGCCCGGCGCGCGATCCGCACCAGATAGGGCGCGCCGAGCAATGCGGTCAGCACGCCAATCGGCAATGGTCCAGACAGCGGCAATACGAACACGGCTAGGCGTACCAACAAGTCGGCGGTCAGCAGCAGCGCCGCGCCGGTGAGTGCCGATGGCACCAGCAGCGCGCCGGGCCGCTCGCCCAGGGTGGGACGCAGCAGATGCGGCACCACCAGTCCAACGAAGCCGATCCCGCCGGCCACCGCCGCCGCAGCGCCGGCCGCCAGTGCGGTTCCGGTCGCAACCAGCCGCAACGTGCGCGCCACGGGCACGCCGAGGGTGGCGGCGCTGTCCTCGCCCAGGCTCAGCGCGTCGAGACCGGGGCCGAGACGCAGCAGGATCGCCGCGCCGAGCAGGATCGGCGGAGCGGCCAGGGCGACGTGCAGCATCGTGCGGTCCTGCAGACCGCCGAGCAGCCAGAAGGTGATCTCGGCCAGGGCGAACGGATTGGGCGCGAGCGCGAGCGCCAGTGCCAGCAGCGCCGCGGCAATGGCGGAGACCGCCACGCCGGCCAGGATGACGGAGGGGCCGGACGGGGCGCGCCCGGCAAAGACCACCAGGAAGGCGGCGCCGATGCCGGATCCGGCCAACCCGCCGAGCGGTAGCGCCGGGGCGAAGCGGGCGGCCAGGCCCCAGTAGAACACCAGCGCGGCGCCCAAGCCCGCGGCGCCGGTGATGCCGAGCAGCCCGGGATCGGCCAGCGGGTTGCGCAGGCTCCCCTGCAATGCGGCCCCAGATAGGCCGAGACCGCCGCCGACGAGGGCTGCCAACAGGGTGCGAGGCAGGCGGATGTCCCACAGGATCAAGCCGGGAGCCCAGCCGATGAACCCGTCACCGACCAGCACGGACAGGATCACCAGGCTGATTGTCAGGGCCGCGAGGCAACGGATCATCGCGCCAGCATCGCGGCCGCGAGCGCAGTGAACGGCCCGGCGCAGATGGTCAGCGCCGGGGGCAGGGCCGTGTGCGGGATGTGGGATAATGCCGGGTCGTTCAGCATCGCGGTTGCCAGGGACGGAAAGTCCGGCGTGTCGGGCACCACCAGCAGACCCGGCGAATCGCGCAGCAGCGCCTCGCGCCCGAGCGGCCTGCCGGTGGCGGCGTTGGTCCAGCCGGCGGCACGCAGCACGGCGTCCATCAGGCTGCCGGGACCGGCGGTGTAGCCACGTGGCTCCCAGGCGATGGCGGTGCGGGGGCGTGCAGGATGGGGCAGGGCGGCAAGTTGGGCGTCCATCGCGGCGATCAGGGCGGTGCCGCGGGCGGGCACGCCGAGTGCTGTGGCGATCTGCGCGGTGGTGCTGCGTATTTGTGCAAAATCGGTGGCAGAGGGGATGCGCAGCACCGCTACGCCTTCTGTTTGCAACAGCGCCAGCGTGGTCTGGGCGCCGTAGTCGGCGGCCAGCACCAGGTCCGGGTGACGTTGCAGGACCGCTTCGGCGACGGGGCGCACGATCGGAAGGCGGGATGCCTGTTGGGCCACGAACGACAGCACCGGATCACGCGCCAGGGGCGTCAGGCCGGCGGTTTTCTCCGGGGCCAGCAGAACCAGCATCTGGTCGGTGCACAGATTGAGCGAGACCACGCGCTCCGCGGCCCGCGGGGCAGGGATTGCAGTGAGCGACAGCAGCAGTACCACCAGCAAGACCGACGTCAGGCGATGGGCGCGACGTCGGGCCGGCCCGCTACCTGGATGATTGTCCGTTGCGCCACAGTTCGTGTTTTTGTCTTGCGGGGCCATGTCCGGGCGCACACGATAGCACAGGCGGTGGAAAGCGGCGGGCATGTCATGGCGCATCGAGCAGGCGGTTGCTGCGCGTTGGCGTTGCTGTCGGTCATCGCGTTCACCGCGCGCGCCACGCAGGCGGACCTGTTCGACAAACCTGTCTCGGAGCAGAAGGTGCCGCCAAAGACCGACACGGAGAGCGAGATCACATGCACCTACTATCCCGACTTGATGGTTCGGGAGACCGGCACCGACACGCCCGCGCCTGACGATGCAGTGTTGCTGCGTGATGCGCAGCACCCGTGCGACCCAAACGGAATTGGTGTCACGCTGAAGACCTCGGCTTATGGTCTTGCCGGGCGCAAGGGCCAGTTTCTGCTGTTCGAGGCGACGGATCCCAACGGCGCTTCGGCGTTCATCGTGATCGATGCAGGCAGCGGAAAGACGCTCTATCACGACGACATGGCTTCCGATAACGGCATTCACTCCGTTGCCATCGAAAATGTCGGCCTGCATATCAGGTTCAAGCGGGCGATCAACGCTACCTGTTCGTTCGTGAAGGAAGGCGCGGCGTGCTGGTCCCGGCTGATCCGTGAAGGCAAGATCCCTCGTGCCATGCCGGCGGTACCCGCCGCGCAGACATGCGCGGGCGATCTGCGCCGCGCGAATTCCAGCCCTGATGATCCGGCGATAGTAACATATGATGTTGATATGACGGTGGACGCGACAGGCAAGGCGCACGTCGTATCGCGCGGCGCGGTCGGATGCGAGCCATTGCCGTAGCATCCAGTGCGGACGGCGCAGTGATCGGCTATTCCCGATTCGGCTGCGTGTCGAATATCGTGCAATCGTCCGGCAACGTGATCCACGCCTGCTTGTTGCGCGTCCAGTAATGCGATGTCGGCTTCAGCCACGATGTATCATCCAAAGTGCCGCCCCTGACGACGCGAATCATGCCGCGAAGATGCGTGCCAGGTCTCGGGTTGCCGAACAGCCACGTCCCGCAATCCGGGCACACCCAGCGGCTTTTGGTCCGCCCGGCCTGGGTGACGCCGCCCGGGACCGACCGCCCCTGCTTTCCCGACAACCGGAACCCATCATCGGAAACGACAACACCGATGGAGAACGCACTGCTTGTGATGCGCTGGCAGTCCGTGCAGTGACATGCGTAGACATCCACCGGAGGCTGAGCAATCTCGTAGCGGATTGCGCCGCAAATGCAGCCTCCCGTCAGTGGCAGTTGCATAGTGTTCCCCTGGTGATGTTGCGTCCATTCTATTTGTCGGCCGGTTGCTGTCCGTCGTACCCTTCGACCACCAAAACATCGGCCTCGGATGCGGCTTTGCGCAACTCGACGGCAGCCGTATATTCAGGGGACCGGTAACAGGCAAGCGCGGTTTCGAAGTCTTTGAATTCGAGAATCACGGCACGAGAGCGGTGTCGTCCCTCGACTGCCTCTGATCTCCCGCCGCGCACCAGAAAACGAGCACCGAATTTGCGAAAAGGAACAGCGTTGGCCTTGATGTAGGCTTGGTATGATTCGGGATCGCTGACATCGACCGATGCAATCCAGTAACCCTTCGCCATTGTCGATTCCTTCGCGTGCGCTTCACGCCTGTAGTTTCTACCGCACGGGGCGGATCGCCAATAGCCATGCCACCTTGGCGTGGCATGGTGATCTGTAGTGAGGGGAGGTCCGCCGCAGCCCGGCATCTTCTTTGCGTGCTTCCGACCTTACCTAATCTTTGCGTCAAAATATTCTGCCATTCTCGCGAAGACAGGCGCCGCGATGGGGACAGTCAGCTTCGACACAAAGTTCTCGAAGATCGCAAAGCCGTACTGCTTTCTCACAGCACCGGAACCCCGTGCTGCTTGGCTTTGGCCTCCGGCTCGACATGGATGGTGATGACAAGGTGGG
>DATIMO010000049.1:0-4520 GCA_035475215.1 Acetobacteraceae bacterium
GCCGCGGTGGCCCCTGCGTTGCCGTGCTCGATCACCACCGATACTGCGTATTGCGGGCTGGCATACGGCGCATAGGCCACGAACAGTGCATTCGGCCGGTACTTCCACGGCAGCTTGGAACTGTCGAAGCCGTGTTCCCGCTGCTCGCGCGAAACCCGCCGTACCTGCGCCGACCCCGTCTTGCCCGCCAACTGAACATGCGGATCCGGCAATCGCGCTTCAGGCGCCGTGCCACCTTTGTCGTTGACCACGGCCCACATGCCTTCCCGCACCGCAGCCAGGAACCGCGGCGGCAATCCCAGTTCCGACCAGTCTCCAGCCCGCGACCCCGGCAGCAGATCACTTCCGATCCTGCGCGTCAGATGCGGTTGCACCGCGCGTCCGGTCGCAAGCCGCGCCGCATACGTGGCAAGCTGCAACGGCGTGACCTGGATATAGCCCTGGCCAATCCCGCTCACGACCGTATCGCCGAGATTCCACGGATGGCCCCTGGCGCGGCGCCATTCCCGTGTGGGAATAAGTCCCGCCCGCTGCGTCGGCAAATCGATCTCCAGCGTCGTACCCATCCCAAGTCGGTGCGCCATGGCTGCGATCGAATCGATCCCGGCCTTCAGCGCGACCTGATAGAAAAACACGTCGCAACTGTTCTTGATGCCGCCGCGCAAATCCAGCGACCCGTGGCCGCCCTTGCGCCAGCAGTGGAAGCGCGCGTTGCCGAGATCGAAAAATCCAGGACAATAGAAATGATCGCCGCCACTGATCGCGCGCGATTGCAGCGCCGCCAACGCCACCGCCATCTTGAACGTGGAGCCGGGCGCATAGACGCCATCCACAGCCTTGTTGATCAGCGGCGCCCGCGGGTCGTTCGCCCAGGCCTGCCATTGAGTCTGCGAAACCCCGGCGTTGAACAGGCTGGGATCGAATGACGGGTTGCTCGCCATCGCCAGCACTTCGCCGTTGCGACAATCGAGCACGACGGCGCTGGCGCTTTCGTCTCCAAGTCGCTCACGAACCGCCCGCTGCAGCCCCGTATCCAGCGCCAGTTCCGCGTCATCGCCGGCAATGCCCTCTTGCCGTGTCAACTCGCGGATCACCCGTCCATACGCGTTCACCTCCAACTGCACGGCGCCGGCGCGGCCTCGCAGCTCCGTCTCGCGCGATTTTTCGACCCCTGCACGCCCCACCCGGATCCCCGGAAGCGACATCATCGGATCGCCGTCCACATCCTTTTCGTTGGGCGGTGCCACGTAGCCGACGATGTGCGCGAGTTGGGCACCCATCGGATAGACCCGCGTCGCGCCGACATCGATCAGAATCCCGGGCAGATCTGGCGCGTTGACCTCGATGCGCGCCATGTCCTCCCAGCTCAGGAAGTCGCGCACCAGCACTGGAATGAAGCGGCGGTGCCGCTTGATGTCGCGCTCGATCCGCCCGCGCTCGCGATCATCCAGCGGCACCAGCTCGCAAAAGCTGTCGAGCGTTCGGGCAACATCGGTAGTCTGCTCGGCAATTAGCAGTGCCCGCCAGTTCTGCTTGTTGTTTGCGATCACCACGCCGAACCGGTCGAGTATCCGCCCGCGCGGCGGGGCGATCATGCGCACACTGATGCTGTTGTCGCGTGCCAATGTCGCGTAGCGGGCACCCTCGGTCACCTGCACCTGATGCAGCCGCGCCGCCAGCGCACCCAGCGCCGTCACCTGCGCGCCCATTACCAGCAACGCCCGCCGCGTGAACACTCCGGTGCGGCGTGTCTCGCGGCGCATTCAGGCCCGCTCCGGATCGGCAACCGTGCGATACGCCGCCGTCAGCAGGATGGCAAAAGCCGGATACAAAGCAGCGGTCAGCATCGCCTGAAACATCGCCGGGCCAATCGGCAGCAGGCGGAACAGGAGCAATGCGGCAATCGCCCAGATCAATGCGGCCGCTACGACGGCGAAGCCAACAAAGACCAGCCACACGATCAGGAAACCCTGGCGTGCCAGACTGCGCCGCCAGCGCACGCAAAAACCATGCACCAGTAATAGCACAACGATTCCGTCGCCCATCGGCAACCAGCCCAAAAGGTCGAGCAGCAGTCCCAACAGGAACACCGCCGGGGGCGGCATCGCGCCCGGCCGGTACAGCGACCAGAAGAACACCGATGTAATGGTAACCGCCGGAAGCAGCGCCGGCCCGCCCAGCGGCGCATTTCCGAGCAGCATCAACGCCACGGTCGAGCCGATCGGGAAACTCTGTCGCGCCGCTGCATCCAACTGCCGGCGTAGCGTCGGCCGCGGACGGATTCCAGGCGACCGATCTGCGTCCGGCGCCGGCATCGCTCAGCCGGAATGGAAGGGCGGGCGCCCTCCATCGGGCGGCACGATCCCAAGTCCATACTCGAAGATTCGAACCACTTCCAACTGATGCAGCAGCGCTGCGGGCACCACCTCCGGCACGTGATCGGCCGAGTAGTGCACAACCCCGACCGGCAGATCTGGCGGCAAGGCATTGGCTTCGCCGCTGGTGACCACCCGGTCACCTTCTTTCGGCGCTGCGTCGGACCAGTAGATCAGCCGCGGACGCGGACCGTTGGTACCCACCATGATCGCTCGAGCCCGACTGCCCTCCAGCACCACCGGGATGCGGCTGTTCAGGTCGGTTATCAGCAGCACGCGAGCGGAGCGCGCGCCGACATCGGTCACCCGCCCCACCAGGCCGCGTTCATCGAGCGCAATCTGGCCCTTGTGGATGAAATGATTGGGGCCGACCGACAGCAGCACCGCCTTGGCATAGACGCCGCCGTCATCGGCAACCACCCGCGCGGTGACATAGGCCGGGGCCGCGGTCGGAACCCAGTGCAGCTCCGCCTTCAGCCGCTGATTTTCGGCATCGAGCGCCAGCGCCACCGTCTGCCACCGGCGCAAGGCGTCATTTTCCGCCCTCAGCCGGGCATTTTCGGCGCTCGATCCCCAGAAGTCAGTGAACTGGACCACCGCCCACCGGCCCTGCTCGATCGGCATGGCCAGCGCTGCATAAATCGGCGCCAGTGTATCGCCGAGCGAGATACGGGCACGATCGGCCACCATCGTGTCGACCTTGCCAAGCAGGATCACGCCGAATGAGGCCACGAACAGCAGCGGCAAGGTCAGTTTCGCAAGCGCCTGTCGGGCCGGAACCGAAAGCCGGATCACGCTGGCGACGTCCCCCTGTTCAGTACATCGTGGTCAACACGTTGCGCAAACGCTTCATTTCTTCAAGTGCCCGGCCGGTACCGAGTGCAACGCATTGCAGCGGATCCTCGGCCACCGCCACCGGCAGGCCGGTCGCATCCCGAAGCACCTGATCCAGACGATACAGCAAGCTGCCGCCGCCCGTAAGCACAATCCCCTTGTCCACGATATCTGCCGCCAACTCGGGCGGAGTGTTCTCAAGCGCCACTTTCACCGCCTCGACAATAGCACTGACCGGGTCGATCAGGCTCTCGGCGATCTGCCGCTGACCCACCACGATCTCGCGTGGCACGCCATTCATCAGGTCGCGGCCCTTGACCTCCCGCCAGGGTCCGTCCTCGCCCTCCACTGGCTGGGACGCGGCTCCGATGTCCATCTTGATCCGCTCGGCGGTCGATTCCCCAATCAAAAGGTTATGGTTGCGGCGGATGTAGCTGATGATCGCCTCGTCCATCTTGTCGCCGCCGACCCGCACGCTGCGTGAGTATACGATCCCGCCCAGCGAGATCACGGCAACCTCGGTCGTGCCGCCACCGACATCCACGATCATGCTGCCGGACGGCTCCGTCACCGGCAGTCCGGCACCGATTGCTGCGGCCATCGGCTCTTCGATCAGCAGCACGCGTCGGGCCCCCGCGCTTTCGGCACTTTCCTGGATCGCTCGCCGCTCCACCGCGGTCGAGCCGGACGGCACGCAGACGATGATCATCGGAGAAGCAAAACCGCGCCGGTTGTGCACCCTGCGAATGAAATGCTTGATCATCTCCTCCGCGACCTCAAAGTCCGCAATTACGCCGTCGCGCAGCGGCCGGATCGCCGAGATGTTGCCCGGTGTGCGGCCGAGCATCTGCTTCGCTTCCTCCCCCACTGCCAGCACGTGCTTCTTGCCACGCACGTCGGCGATTGCCACCACGCTCGGCTCCGCCAGCACGATCCCGCGACCTTTGACATAGACCAGCGTATTCGCAGTGCCGAGATCGATGGCCATGTCGGCTGACATGAAGCCAAGCATTCGAGAGAACATGTGGAGAATCCATGCGCCAACGAGGCGGAAAGCGGAGGGCTTAGCCTTGCCCGGTGCCGCTCACAAGAGGGTGTTGCCGCGGCCACGCGATCGCCGGAATTGCGCCACTGGAACTCCTTGCATGCCCCGTTTGTTTTCCGTGTGGTAAAACGGAGAATAAGCTCATGGCACGCAAGATCACTCTGAGCTTCCTGGCCGGAACAATGATGTTGGCGCTGGCCGGCTGCGGCTACAGCCCAGGCGAACGGGCCGTCACCGGCGGCGCACTCGGCGCGGGTGCCGGCGCC
>DATIMO010000050.1:0-3214 GCA_035475215.1 Acetobacteraceae bacterium
GCCCGCTCGACCATTCCCTGGCGGGACGCGCGCTGAAAGCGGGGCGCTGGTCGCTGGACCCGGTCAACATCCGCGACTTCGCCACCGATCGGCACCGCTCGGTCGACGACACCCCGTTCGGCGGGGGCGCCGGCATGGTGATGCGCCCGGACGTCCTCGATGCCGCGCTGCGCTCCGTATCGGACGGTCGTCCGTTGCTGTTCCTCACACCCCGCGGCCGGCCCTTCACCCAGCACGATGCCCGCCATCTGGCCGCCGGCCCTGGCGCCATCCTGCTCTGCGGCCGCTACGAAGGTGTCGATCAGCGCGTGGTCGACGCGCACGCCATGGACGAGATTTCCATCGGAGATTACGTCCTGTCGGGCGGCGAACTGGCCGCGATGGTCGTGCTCGATGCGACGATCAGGTTGTTGCCCGGGGTGATGGGCGCAGCCGAAAGCGCCGCGGAAGAAAGCTTCACCACCGATCTGCTGGAATACCCGCACTACACCCGCCCGACCGAGTGGCAGGGCCGCCGCGTGCCCGAGATGCTGCTGTCGGGCAATCACGCCGGCATTGCCGCCTGGCGCCAGGCCGAGGCCGAACGCATCACGCGCGAGCGGCGCCCAGACCTCTGGGCGCGGCACGTATCAGCTACCCGGATCGCCCCGATTGCCTCCCGCAGCGGCGCGCCGTAAGCGATCAGGACGAAAGGACCATTCCGATGAACATCATCCAGCGCTACGAGGCCGAGCAGATCACCCGCCTGACCGCCGGTCGCGCGGTGCCCGAGTTTGCGCCCGGCGACACCGTCCGCGTGTCGGTGCGGGTCGTGGAGGGCGAGCGCACCCGGACCCAGGCCTTCGAGGGCGTGGTGATCGCCCGCTCCAACAAGGGGCTGAACAGCAACTTCACCGTCCGCAAGATCAGCTACGGCGAGGGCGTGGAGCGGGTGTTTCCCCTCTATTCACCCCTGATCGCCGAAATCGCCGTCGTGCGCCGCGGCGCGGTGCGGCGGGCCAAGCTGTACTACCTGCGCGGCCGATCCGGTAAACGGGCGCGCATCGCCGAGCGGGCCCGTGTGACCGAGACGGCAACACCGGCGTCTGCCCCTGAGGCCCCGACGGCCGATTAGACCAAAATTGAAGGAATTACGCATGTCCACGACCGGCCCGCGCACGCTGTTCGACAAGATTTGGGACAGCCACGTCGTCGAGCGGCTGCCGGACGGCACCTGCATCCTTTATATCGACCGGCACCTCGTCCATGAGGTCACCAGTCCGCAGGCGTTCGAAGGTCTGCGAATGGCAGGGCGCAAGGTGCGGCGCCCGGACGCCACCATCGCGGTCGCCGACCACAACATTCCGACCACCGATCGCCGCCTCGGTATCAAGGAAGAGGACAGCCGCATCCAGGTCGAAACCCTGGAGCGGAACGTGCGCGAATTCGGGGTGCCCTATATCCCGATCCTCGATGTACGGCAGGGGATCGTGCACATCATCGGGCCGGAGCTTGGCCTCAGCCTGCCGGGAATGACCATTGTCTGCGGTGATTCCCACACGTCCACCCACGGCGCCATGGGCGCTCTGGCGTTCGGCATCGGCACGTCGGAGGTGGAACACGTGCTGGCCACCCAGACCCTGCTCCAGCGGCCGGCAAAGAACATGCAGGTGCGGGTCGATGGCGCGCTGGGATTCGGCGCGACGGCCAAGGACATCGTGCTGGCGATCATCGGGCGCATTGGCACCGCGGGTGGCACCGGTCACGTGATCGAATACGCTGGCGAGACGATCCGTGCGCTGGACATGGCCGGGCGAATGACCGTGTCCAACATGACGATCGAGGCCGGCGCGCGGGCCGGGCTGATCGCCCCTGACGAGACCACGTTCGCCTACATCAAGGGTCGCGAATACGCGCCAAAAGGCGAGGCATTCGATCACGCGGTCGCCTACTGGCGCACCCTGCCCTCCGATCCTGGGGCACACTACGACACGACGGTGGTGCTGAACGCCGGCGACATCGCCCCGATGGTGACCTGGGGGACCAACCCCGGTGCGGTTGTGCCGATCACCGGCGCGGTGCCCGATCCATCCACCGCCAAGGATGAGGCGGAGCGCGCCCAGATGCAGCGTATGCTGGAGTACATGGCCCTGACCCCCGGCACCAGGATGCAGGATGTGCCGGTCGACGTCGTATTCATCGGCAGTTGCACCAACGGGCGCATCGAAGACATCCGCGCTGCCGCCGCAGTCGCCCGGGGCCGCAAGGTGGCCGCCAACGTGCAGGCGCTGGTGGTCCCCGGGTCCGGCCTGGTGAAGCAGCAGGCGGAGCAAGAAGGCCTGGACCGCATCCTGCTGGAGGCCGGTTTCGAATGGCGTGAGCCGTGCTGCTCCATGTGCCTGGGAATGAACCCGGACAAGCTCACCCGGGGCCAACGTTGCGCCAGCACATCCAACCGCAATTTCGAGGGTCGCCAGGGTCCGGGCGGGCGCACGCATCTGTTGTCGCCGGCGATGGCGGCGGCGGCGGCGGTGACGGGACGACTGACCGATGTGCGGGAGTTGGGGTGATGCAGGCGTTTACCAGCCTGACCGCCGTCGCCGCCCCCCTGCCGCTGGCGAACGTGGACACCGATAAGATCATTCCGGCGCGCTTTCTGAAGACCATCAAGCGCTCGGGTCTCGGCGTGCATCTGTTCGATACGCTGCGCTTCGATCCTGACGGCAATGAACGTCCCGATTTCGTGCTGAACCAGGAGCCGTTCCGGCACGCGCAGATCCTGATCGCGCATGAGAATTTCGGCTGCGGGTCGTCACGCGAGCACGCGCCGTGGGCGCTGCTCGATTTCGGCATACGCTGTGTGATCGCGCCCGATTTCGGCGACATCTTCTTCAACAACAGCTTCAAGAACGGCATCTTGCCGGTGCGCCTGCCGCGTGCGATCTGCGACCAGCTTATCGAGGACGCGAAGCTGGGCGGCAATGCGCGACTGACGGTCGATCTTGGGCGCCAAGTCATCGTGCGCCCCAGCGGCGAGGAAATCCGCTTCGAGATCGATCCGTTTCGCAAGCACCTGCTGCTGCACGGGCTGGACGACATCGGCCAGACGCTGCAGCACGTCGCCTCGATCGATGCTTACGAACGCAAGCGCCAGACCGGACAGGCGTGGATACCAGCAATATCGGTAAGCTAGGCGGTCGTGAGGGGTGTTCGATCGTGCCCGGGCAGCACGCCG
>DATIMO010000051.1:0-5361 GCA_035475215.1 Acetobacteraceae bacterium
ATGGTCTGGGGGTGGCCTGGGCACGGGTGTTTCTGGGTGTGCATTTCCCCGACGACATGGCGGCCTCGGCGCTGGTGGCGATCGCTTGCGGTTGCCTCGCCGGGGTGGCGCAACCGGTCGTCCGATTACGGGTCTTACCGGTCGTGGAGGGTGCTTATGAGACGTCGCTGCGCCTTCTGAGGTTGCCGCCGGCACTGATCCCGCGCCGCACCGATCAACCGAAAAGCTAACCGAATCCCAACACGGCAACAGGGCGCGTGCAATCGCGGTTCTGCTATGCGGTGACGCGGCTCATCAGAGGCCAGCGCCTGTCGCTTTTCCGTTTCTGTGATTCGAAGGTATGACACAATGAAGATGCTGAAGCGTTGGAACGATGCCGGAATGCTGAACAAGGTTGCGGAAATCACGATCTACTTCTGGATCATAAAGATCCTGGCGACCACTGTAGGCGAAACCGCAGCGGACATGGTTTCGGTGACGCTGAATCTGGGTCTGACAATCACCTCGTACATCATGACCGGGGTTTTCGTTGCCGCACTGATCACGCAGATCAGGTATCGCAAATATGTGCCTTGGATCTATTGGCTTACGGTGGTCCTGATCAGCGTCGTCGGAACACTGATCAGCGATAATCTGGTTGACAATCTCGGGATCAGCCTGGAGACGACCACGATCGCCTTCGGTGTAGCTTTGCTGGCAACCTTCGGATGGTGGTACGCGAAGGAGAGGACCTTGTCGATCCATACCATCTATACAACGAGGCGAGAGTCGTTCTATTGGGCCGCCATCCTGTTCACCTTCGCGTTGGGCACCTCTGGGGGTGACCTTGCGGCAGAAGGGCTGAAGCTGGGTTACGGCGAAGCGGCTCTGATCTTTGCCGGACTGATCGGTGTCGTGACCTTCGCATACTACGTCCTCAGACTGAATGCTGTTGTCGCATTCTGGATCGCGTACATCCTGACGCGCCCGCTCGGCGCATCGTTCGGAGATTTGCTCTCGCAACCGGTTGCTGATGGCGGCCTCGGTCTGGGCACCGTCATCACCAGCACGATCTTTCTTGCAACGATCGTGTTCCTGGTTGTTCATCTGACGCGCCGCCGGAACAGCAAAGCTCCGTTGATGCTGGAACCAGGCTCCGCCTGAGGAGGTCAAACGCCCAGATGCGCCTTCATCAGCTCCGGCCGGGCCTGCAGCTCGTGCGGTGTGCCCTCCCAGACCACATGGCCGTTGTTGAGGATGTACACCCGGTCGGCGAAGCTCAGGGCCGCGACCACGTTCTGCTCCACAACCAGTATGGTTCGCCCCTGCGCCGCCAACTCGCGGCTGACCCGTACCAGATCGCGCACGATCAGCGGCGCCAGTCCTTCGAACGGCTCGTCCAGCAGGATCACCTGGGCATCGCGGATCAGCGCGCGGGCGATCGCCAGCATCTGCTGCTCTCCGCCGGAAAGCTGACGCCCGCCGGAGCGGCGACGTTCGCGAAGGCGTGGGAAGAAGCCGTAGACCCGATCCAGGCTCCAGGCGTTCGGTGCGGTCAGCGCCGCGAGCCGCAGGTTTTCCTCGACGGTGAGCTGGCCGAAGATCGCCCGCTCTTCCGGCACAAGCTGCATGCCCAGACGAGCGATCGCGTATGGCGGCAGTGCCTGGATCGGCTTGCCCTCCAGCCGGACCGATCCGCTGCGCGGGGCCAGCACGCCCATGATGGTGCGCAGCGTCGTGGTCTTGCCGGCGCCGTTGCGTCCCAGCAACGCTACCACTTCATGCTGTTTCACATGCAGCGACACATCGAACAGGATGTGGCTGTCGCCGTAGAACGTGTTGACACGCTCTATCTCAAGCAGGCTCGTGCTCATGCAGCCCCCCGAGATAGGCGTCCTGCACCGCCTGATTGCGCTGGATCTGCTCCGGCGTGCCGTCAGCCAGCAGCCGGCCCTCATACAGGACGGTGATCCGTTCCGCGAGTTCGAAGATCGCGTCCATGTCGTGCTCGACGATCACCAACGTGCGGGAGCGGCCGATTTCGCGGATCAGCGCGCGGGTGGCGACACGCTCAGCCGGGCTCATGCCGGCCAGCGGTTCATCGAGCAGCAGCACGTTGGGCCCTGTGGAGAGGGCGATGCCGATTTCCAGGCGGCGTTTTTCACCATACGGCAGCACGTGGACGGGCACGTCGGCCCGGTGTTCCAGGCCGACCGTTTGCAGGACAGCCGCGATTTGTTGCTCGACCGCAGGGATCGAGGTTGCTGCGCGCAGCAGATCCGCCCGGAAGGTGCCGCGGCGTCGCGCCAGCGCCGAGATACGCAGGTTTTCGGCCGCGGTCAGATCAAGAAACAACTGATTGAGCTGGTTGCTCTTGCCGATCCCAAGCTGCGCAGTTCGGGTGGCGCCAAGCCCGGTGATGCGCTTGCCGAACAGCAGGACCTCGCCAGAGGTCGGCGTGATCTCGTCCTTCAACATCCGGAACAGCGTCGTCTTGCCGGCGCCGTTGGGACCGATCACCGCGTGGATCGAGCCGGTGCGCACGTCGAACGAGACGCCGTCCACGGCGTGCAGCCCGCCATAGTGTTTGGCGACATCGATGGCTCGCAGCGCAGGCGCATTCGGCCGAGCGACGATCAGCGGCGCCGACATGGGTAATTCCAAGGAACGCGGCGGAAGGTCGGCTGCAACGCCGGTTTCTTCGGGGATATTGGCATCGGCGGCAAGCTGACGCCGGCGGCTGAACAGATAACGGATTTCCCCGATGATGCCGCGTTTCAGCGCCACCACCAACACCACGAAAATCAAGCCCAGAACCAGCTTCCACGCAGCGCCGATCCCGGGAATGAGCTGAAGATTGTCGCGTAGCCCAAGCCAGATCGTCGCGCCGACCAGCGGACCGATCAGAGTGCCGACACCGCCAATCACCGTCTGCACGACCAGATCACCCGAGGTGTCGAGGCCGAAGGCGTCGGGCGGCATGTAGCTTTGGAAGACACCCAGCATCCCGCCGGCCAAGCCGGCGTACAGCGCCGCGATGACGAACACTGCCAACTTGTATGCCGGAACCGAGTGCCCGACCATGGAAACGCGCCACGCATTCTCCCGGATTGCGCGCAGCACGGCGCCGAACGGGGAGTGGAGAATACGACGCGCAATGATGAAACCGACCAGGAACATCGCTGCCAGCAGCCAGTACATCGGCTTTCCGGCGGTGATCCGGTAATCGCCGAGGTGCGGCACGGGCACGCCGGGCAATCCGTTCTCGCCGCCCGTGTATGCGGATAGTGGCGAGTTTTCGAGGAAGAACGACATCTGGCCGAACGCGAGCGTGATCATGGCGAAGTAGATGCCGATACGCCGCACGGCCAGCCAGCCGACAATCAGTCCATAGACGCCGGCAATCAGCGTGCCGATTACCAGCGCAATCCAGACGCTGCCGATCACGTCGTTGACCAGCAGATAGGCGGTCACGAAGCCGCCGGTGCCGTAGAATGCTGCTTGCCCGAAGGATAGCAGTCCGGTGGCGCCGAACAGCAGATCGAAACCCAGGCCCAGCAGCCCGATCACCAGCACGCGCTGCATCACATCGAAGGAAACGCCGGCATGCGGCAGCACGTAGGGTGCGGCGAGCAGGACCGCGGCGAGCGCGGCTTCGGGCAGCAGGGGAATGGGGCGGCCCCTCATGCCTGCCCCTGGTCCCAGGCGGCAAATCGCGACTTCGGCGGTAGTTCCCTCCGCTGGCCTCTCCGGCAAAGCGAGGGCAGATGCAGCGTGATCATACCCGGCCCTCGGAGCCGAACAGGCCCTGCGGGCGCAGGACCAGCAGAAGGGCCATAACCGCGTACAGCATCACCTCGGAATAAGCGGAGTTGAACGCGCTGGTGATGCTGATGATCTCTCCGGCAATCAGGCCGCCGACAACGGCACCGGGAAACGATCCCAGCCCGCCGATCACGATGACCACGAAGGATTCGACCAGGAAGGTCGCCCCCAGATCAGGTGCAACGGATACGATAGGGGCGTAGAACATGCCGGACAGCCCCGCCGCCGTTACGCCGATCGCGAATACCAACAGAAAGGCGCGGCGGACATTGATGCCAAGAATGCCGACCATGCGTGCATCCTCGATGCCGGCGCGCACCACCAGGCCGACCGACGTGCGGTACAGCACCAGATACAGCGCGACCAGCAGCGCCGCGATAATGCCGATGAGCTGCAAACGATAGGTCGGATAGATCAGGAAGCCGATCTGGGTCGCACCCTGCCCCCAGTCCGGGCCGGCAACGCGTTGGCTGCCCGAGCCGAAGACGGCGCGCACGCCTTCCACGATGATGATCCCGGCACCGAACGTCACCAGGATCTGATCTTCCGGCGGCCGTCCGTAAAACCAGCGGATCAGCCCACGCTCCAGCACGATGCCGACGAGCAGCATGAAGACCGAACCGAGGATCAGCCCGGCGACAAATGACCCAGTGTACCCGGCGATGACGAAGATCGCGTAGGCGCCCAGCATGAACAGCGCGCCATGGGCGAAGTTCAGCACCCCGAGGGTGCCCAGAATAATGGTCAGACCACTGCTGACGAGCGCCAGCAGGGTCCCGAGCGCCAAGCCATTGAAGGCCTGGGACAGAAGTAGCGGCCCGCTTGGCACGGTGACCTTTCCTGGTTGCGGCACATCCAAGGCCGGAATTGACCATGTCGCACCGCCCGTGGCCGGCGGCGCACATTACGCCCTACGCCGGTTGAATTGCCTTTGAGCAAGTTCAGTGCAGCGGGCGCAAGTCACACGTCCCGTCCGGAGGGACAAGTCGGGTGCGGTGATACACCAAGCGGGGTCATTTCTCAAGGGATGCGCTCTTGCGCGGAAACGAAACATCGCCACAGTGGCGGCCATGCGGGACGGCGGCAGAACGTCCTGCGATGACAGGACAGGGAGCCAATTCATGACCAGGACGTTCCAGAGAGGAATCTATACGCCCACCCGGCGTGAGGCGTTGACGCTCGGCACGGGATTGCTTGGGGCGGCGGCAGCCGGGTGGCCACGCGGCGCGATGGCACAGGGCCAACCGCCGCTCGGCACCTGGCCGGCGGGGTCGCAGGGCAGTTCGGTGTTCGTCGGCATCAGCGTGCCGCGTACCGGCACTTATGCGGTCCCAGGCGAGGATGAGTTCAAGGGATACCAGCTCGCCATCGAACACATCAACCAGGGCCACGAGCTGATCCGTAAAATGGCGCCAAAGGTCACGAAGGGGCTGCTGGGCAAGGAGGTGGTTTTCGGGGTAGCGGACTCCGAGGCCAAGCCGAATGTTGCGGTGCAGAACCTGTCGCGGTTCGTGTCCGAGAACAAGGCAGTCGTGCTGACCGGGTCCTGCTCCAGCG
>DATIMO010000052.1:0-5022 GCA_035475215.1 Acetobacteraceae bacterium
TCGGATATCAGGTCCACGACCTCGTAAAATCGTCCCCATTCTCGTCGAATAGCCGTGCCGACACGGCCTTCACCATCATGCGCCCGTCGCTCAGTCCCCTACCCCGCCACATACGGATTGCGCGTCCCGCGCAACTGCATCCGAATCGGCACGCCGGCCAGACCGAACGCCTCCCGCAATCCGTTCACCAGATACCGCTGATACTCATCCGGCAGCCGCTCCACCCGCCCGCCGAACACCACGAACGTAGGCGGACGCGCCTTGGCCTGCGTGATGTAGCGCAGCTTCAGCCGCCGGCGGTCCACCAGCGGCGGCGGATGCCGCGCCAACGCCGTCTCGAACCAGCGGTTCAACTCTCCCGTTGCCACCCGCGTGTTCCACACCTCCCACGTCCGGCGCACCGCCGGCAGCAGCTTGTCCACCCCGGCGCCGGTCAACGCAGACAACGCCACCACCGGCACGCCCTTCATCTGCGCCAAGCTGGCTTCCAGCCGCTCGGTTACTGCGCGACGCGTCGCGGTCCGGTCCGCCACCGCATCCCACTTGTTAAGCGCGATCACGCAGGCGCGCCCTTCCCGTTCGACCAGCGAGGCGATCTGCAGGTCCTGGTCCAGCACGCCCTCGACCGCATCGACCACCAGCACGACGATCTCCGCCATGCGCAGCGCCCCGATGGCGGCGCCCACCGAAAGCTTCTCCAGCGCCCCGTCCACCCGCGCCCGCCTGCGAAGCCCCGCCGTATCGACCAGCTCGATCGGCCCACCCGCGTCGTGCAGCAGCACCGCCACCGCATCGCGCGTCAGCCCCGGCTCCGGCCCGGTGACCATCCGCTCCGCCCCGACCAGCCGATTGAGCAGCGTGGATTTGCCCGCATTCGGCCGCCCGACGATCGCCAGCTTCAGCGGCCCCTCAGTGGTCTCCAGACCCTCTCCCCCTGGCGGAACACCCGGGATCGCGTCGGCAATCTCGGACATCAGCCCGGCAATGCCATCACCGTGCTCGGCCGACACCGCAACCGGATCGCCCAGCCCCAGCGCATACGCATCCAGCACGGCGCTGTCCGCCAGCCGCCCCTCCGCCTTGTTGGCCACCAGCAGCACCGGCCGGCCCTGCCGGCGGAGCCATTGCGCAAAATGCCGGTCGGTCGGCGTCAGCCCGGCCCGCGCATCGACCACGAACAGCACCAGATCGGCCTGCCCCACCGCCGTCGCCGAGGATGCGTGCGTGCGCCCGGCCAGCGTCTCCGGCGCGGCTTCGTCCAGCCCCGCGGTATCCACCAGCCGCACCCGCCGACCGCGCAGCAAAGCCTCGGCCTCCTTGCGGTCGCGAGTCACCCCGGGCGTATCGGAAACAATCGCCGTCCGCCGCCCGGCCAGACGGTTGAACAGCGTCGATTTGCCGACATTGGGACGTCCGGCAATCACCACGACCGGCAGCATGGGCGGATCAGCGCAATGCGATCAGCCGGCCGTCCTCGGCGATCAGCAGCAGCGTGCCGTCGGCTATGACCGGCTGCAGCGGCGCGGCCACGCCGGGCAGTTTCTGTAAGCCGAGGATTTCGCCGCTGTACGGGCTGAGCGCGAGCGCCGCCTCGCTGGTCCCGGCAACGATCAGGCGATCGCCGGCCAGCAGCGGGCCGAACCAGGTGATCGGCTTTTTCTGTACTTTCGGATTCTCCCAGCGCGGCAACTGGCGACTCCACGCCACCCGGCCGTCATCGGCGTGGATCGCCGCCAGTTCCTGCTCCAGCGTCACCACGAACACCCAATCCCCCGCCACCCAGGGACTGTCCAGGCCCGAGATCGAATGCTGCCACAGCCGCCGCCCGGAATGCAGATCATTCGATACCGCCAGCCCGCCCATGCCGATGGCAAACACCCGGCTACCGCTGATCGCCGGCAATCCACGGATCGAGTAGATGTCCAGCAGACCGCCGCCGGCCCCCGATGCCTGCAGATTGTCGGTCCAGACGACTGTGCCGGTGTCCGCCCGCAGCGCAGTCAGCTCACCCGATGCAAAGCCGGCCACGACCAGACCGTCAGCATAGGCCGGCGCAGGTTCTCCCAGCATCGCCGTGGTCGCGTTCGCGGCCTGGTAGCTCCAAAGTTGCCGTCCGTCCGCGATGTCGAGCGCATGCACCATGTCCTGGATGCTGGTGACGAACAGCCGCCCCTCCACGATAGTCGGGCCCGATCGCCCGGGCGCGCCGATATACACCCGCCATTTCTGCGTGCCCTTGGCGGGGTCGATCGCGACCACGTCGCCCAGCCCGTTCACCGCATACAGCACGCCGCCGGCGATCCCGACCCCGCCGCCGATATTGGTGCTGCGGTTGTCGTCGGACTTCGTGTCGAACCGCCAACGCACCCGCCCTCCGGCAAGCTCGAACGCGGCAACCCGGGCGCGCGAATCCATCGTATAGACGACGCCGTTTTCGACCACCGGCTGAGCCAGCACCTTTTCGCGGTAACCGCCGCCGTTTCCGATCGGCGCCTCCCAGGCCTCCTCCAGTGCCGCGCGCGCTTCCAGATGGCCCATCAGATGCGCCGGATTGCCGCCGGCCTGCGGCCACGCGGCATTGCGCACCGGGGGAGGCAATACGACCTTGGGCGCCCCCTGCTCGACAGCCAGGATGTTGCTGACCGCCAGCACCGGCTCGCGTTTGCCGGGAATCGGTACCTTGGTCTCGCCGAACCAGCGGCCCCACAGGCCGCAGCCGCCCAAAGGCAATGCCAACGGCAGCGCCAACGCGGCCCGTCGTGACAGGGCGCGTGACCGCCCGTCAGCTTGCTGCATGCTGCTCACCCCTGAAGCTGCGCAAGGACCGAGGTAGCCCGTTCCCGCACGCCGTTCGGGGCGGTTGCGTCGTGGCTGAGTGTAGTCAGCATCTGTTTCGCCTCGGCGGTCTTGCCCTGGCGCAGCGCCAGCCAGGCGAGTTTTTCCTGCGCCATCGGGCGCCACGGATCATCCGGCGCCGCCAGGGGTCGCAGCCGGGCTTCCAGCAGGGCCGGATCGCCGCTGTCGATCTGGTGCCCCGCCCAGAGCAGGCTGGCGAGATTCCGCAGCAGCGGGTCGGCGCTGGAATCCGCAGCCACCTCGTTCCACAGCGCCAGTGCCTGTTGCTGGTGCCCCGCCGTCGCTTCCAGCGCCGCAGCACGCAGCCGGGCCAGCGTCCGATACCCGACCGGACCACCCTGCGCGAGCTTGCTGAACTGCGTCAGCGCGGCGGCATGTGCGCTCTCGGCATTCGGCCCGGTTTCGGACGTCTGCAGCATGGCCTGGATATAGACCGCAGCAGCCGCCTGATCCTGCCGCGCCTGATACCACCGCCAGCCCTGCCAGGCGGCGACCAGGGCAACCACCAGCAACGCCGCGGCAAGCAACGCCCCAGCGTAGCGGGTAAGGAACTGCTGTGTGCGTTCGGCGCGAAGTTCTTCTTCGACCTCGTCGAAAATATCAGGCACGCACGGACTCCGGTGGCGGGGGCGATACATAGCCGGGGCTGGGGGGTGTGGGCAAACGGCGCGAGTTCGTCTTGGACTTCGTCGCTCCCCGGAAACGCACGCGCGCGGCTTTGCCCGCGACCGCGCATTCAAATTTCGAGATCCTCAAGTCGCAAAACTTCCTGGTAATTTCGCGACACGCCAGAGCGGGTGTGGTTGTCCTGTCACTTGGTGCAGGAGCGCAATAGGTCCTGGCCGGGAGTGAGCCACTATCGAACGATAGGCACCTTCGGTAGTGCGTCAGTTTGAAAATCCCAAGAATGGGACGAGTTTGAATAAGGACGCCGTAACCCCTATCATGCTTACCGCCAAGCAGGAGCATGATGAATGGCGAACGCGATCCATCTCATTTGCCGTCGAGACGATAGCGGCAGACTGACGGGGCTTGCTCTTTACGAACGGCCCGATGTTTATCGTTCCATAGCGTGGGAGATTTCGCCAGAGGATGCTGCTGCGCTAGTTGGAGGCTGGGTGTATTTCCATCCGAAGAAGGCGCAAGTGTCGGAGTTTGGTGGCAGGGTTCTCAAGGTCGAAGAAGCAGGAAGCGCCACGGCTTATGGAAGGCCGGAAATCGCTTTGATTGTTCGGTCACTTGTCGCCGGCAAGGGCCAGAAGTGGCGCGGTACAGCGCACGGAATGGCATGGACTGGCGGTCTAGTTGAAACCACTCTCCCACACGAACAGGGGGCTGCATAATGCCCAAAGGCCCTCGAGGCGAGAAACGCCCCGCCGACGTGATCGGCGCGGCCGTGCGTGTCATGCGGATCGCCACGGGCGAGGAACCGGACGATCGAGAGGACGCGCCAGCGCCCAGCCCGGCGCAGCAGCTAGGGAAGCTCGGAGGGGCGGCCAGGGCGAAGGCTCTGACGCCCGAGCGGAAGGCGGAGATCGCCAGAAAGGCAGCGGGGAAGCGGTGGGAGAAATAACGGCCACCCAATCGACCTGCAGGATTAGCGACGGCCTGCGGTGCTGTAGGCAACCTGCAGAACTCTGCACCCCCTGCTGATTTTATGTTGACCTGTCGATATGCGGCTGTCATACGACCGCCTGCACAGAGCAGGACGATTCATCATGGCTAGCGGTCTCGCGCGGATCATTGAAAATCACGATCGCTCTCTCGAAGAGAGCGCCCCCGAAGATGTATCTTTCAAATACAATAACTATTGCATCTCGAACCTAAGAGGCGGCATTGGGAAGTCTACGCTTTCATTCAATCTCGCCTACATGTTCTCTAGATTTAGTTCCGTATTGGTTGCCGACTTATGCCCTCAGCGCAATCTGACAGAGTCTACAATGAGGGGACAGGCCGTTCCGGTTAACATCGGGATCGCACTGCGCCCGAAGGTTTTGGGGCCTGCCTTCGGGGATGTCCCTGACGACATTTCTTATCGGCTATCGCACCTCAACGACCACTTCAAAGGCGGCAAAAAGAGCTTTTTCGTCCCCGGAGACGCCGACCTGTTCTCGTTCCCTTCATCGCTTTACCAGCAACTTCAACAGGCTATGGCGGCTAGAAATA
>DATIMO010000053.1:0-2022 GCA_035475215.1 Acetobacteraceae bacterium
CTCGGCATACTGATGGTCGCTATCGGCTGGTGGAGCCTGGTGCAGCGCATCCGTGGCCATTTGTACGACACCACGTTATTGCTGCGCGCCGCCGTTGCGATGGCGCCAGCCGGGTTCCTCGCTGTTCTGGCCGGCTGGACCACCACGGAAGTGGGACGGCAACCATTCACCGTGTACGGCGTGCTGCGCACCGTGGACAGCGTCTCCCCGATCGATGCGCCCGGTGTGGCAACGTCACTGGCGGCGTTCGCGGTGGTGTATCTGATCGTGTTCGGCGCGGGCTTCACCTATGTCCTGCACCTGATGCGCCGACCGCCCACCGCCGGCGAACCAGGACCGGAAAAGGGCATCCCCGTGCGCACCGCCGGAATCACACCGGCTCCGTCCCTGCTTGAAAATGTGCCGGAGCATCCGGCGACCGGCGGAGCACTGTAGCAATGGCACACTGGCTTCCCATCGTGTGGGCCGGGCTGATCGCGTTCGCGGTGCTCGCCTACGTGCTGCTCGACGGTTTCGATCTCGGCATCGGCATCCTGTTTGCGGTCGAACATCGCGAGGACGACCGAGACGTAATGGTGAACACCATTGCCCCAACATGGGACGGCAACGAGACCTGGCTGGTGATGGGCGGTGGCGGGTTGTTCGCCATGTTCCCGCTGGCCTATGCGGTGATCATGCCGGCGCTTTATCCTACGATCATCGGCATGCTGCTGGCGCTGGTGTTTCGCGGCGTCGCATTCGAGTTCCGGTTTCGCGCCCGCAGCGTCAGTGGGCGACAATGGTGGGATCGGGCGTTCATGCTGGGCTCCGGCGTTGCCGCGTTCTGCCAAGGATTGGCCCTGGGCGGACTGATCCAGGGCATCCATGTCGAAAATCGCAACTATGCCGGGGGCTGGTTTGACTGGCTGACCGGCTTCACCGTGCTGTGCGGGCTGGCGCTGGTGCTTGGTTACGCATTGCAGGGATCGTGCTGGCTGATCTGGCGCACCGAAGGGCGGCTGCAGCGCCGGGCGCGTCGGCACGCGCGCACGCTTGGTCTGGCCGTGCTGGCTCTTATCGTCGTCGTCAGCCTGTGGACGCCGATGCTGAATCCGACCTTTCACCAACGCTGGTTCACCTTTCCCGGCCTGCTGCTGACCGCGCCGGTGCCGATCCTGGTGGCGCTGGCGGCCTGGTCCTTCTGGCGCGGCCTGGAGCTTCGGCATCATCTAACGCCGTTTCTGTGCGCGCAGGCGATCTTCGTGCTGTGCTATGTCGGGCTGGGGATCAGCTTCTGGCCGATGATGGTGCCACCATCGATCTCAATCTGGGATGCGGCGGCGCCGCCGGTTTCGCAGCTTTTTCTGCTGGTCGGCGCGCTGATCCTGATCCCGATCATCCTTTGCTACACCGCGTTTGCCTATTGGGTATTTCGCGGCAAGGTCCGCGCTGGAGAGCACTATCATTGATCGCGCGACGGCTGCTTTGGTTCGTCCTGCTGTACGCCTGCGGCGTCGCCGCGGTGGGCGTGGTGGCGCTGGTGGTGCGGACCGCAGTCGGTTGATCGCGGGCTACGCTGTAGGTCTGGTGCCAGCGGTACCCGACGAGGGTGAACAAAGCGGTGGAGTTATATCAGTTAGGCGCGAGCGGTCCCCGCGCGAAGGTTGCGGGTGGGACAATTGGAATGCCGCGAAAGGGATTCAGCACGAGCAAGTCGGCATCGCCGGACACGATCACGTCGGCCTTACCGTTTACGGACAGTTCGAGAAACGTGTCGTCGGTCGCGTCACGACAGGCGGCAATGCGTTCGGTGATCGACACTGCTTCCGCCCGCGCCATCAGCTCGCGCATCCAATCGACTGCGACCGGGTCGACCAGCGCCGCCAGCTGCGGGCGCGCGAGAACTTCGAATAACTGGCGTTCCGTTGCCGTTGATTTCAGCAGGGTGCCGCGTTGCGCCACCATGCGTAGCGCAAGGGCCGGAAAGGATTTGTCCTTCAGGACGGCGCTGACAAAAACGTTTGTATCAACAACGACCCTCAT
>DATIMO010000054.1:0-7146 GCA_035475215.1 Acetobacteraceae bacterium
GAACCGGGCGAACCCCTCCGGCGGACCATATCGACCGCTCGGCGCGAACAACCCCAGCGGCTGGTATCCCCAGGAACCGGTGAACGGGTGCTCCGCGACCGGCATCAGTTCCACATGGGTGAACCCCATGTCCTGCACGTACGGAACCAGCCGCTCGCTCAGATCGTCCCAGCACGGAAACCGGGTCGGATCACCGGCATCCGGGCGCAGCCAGGAACCGGCGTGCACTTCGTAGATGGAGATCGGCGCATCCACGTGCTGCCGTTCCGCGCGCGATCCCATCCACGCCTCATCGCGCCACGCGAACGGCAGGCAGTCGCCGACGATGGATGCAGTGGACGGCGGAGCCTCCGTCGCGCGGGCCAGCGGATCGGCCTTCAGCGGCAGTTTCGCGCCATCCGGACCGACGATCGCGTATTTGTAGCTCATGCCGGGCCCGATGCGCGGCACGAACAACTCCCACACGCCGGCCCCATGCCGCACGCGCATCGGATGCCGCCGGGTGTCCCACGAATTGAAATTGCCCACCACCGATACCGCGCGCGCGTTGGGCGCCCACACTGCGAACCGCACCCCGCTGACACCATCGATCGCCATCGGCCGCGACCCGAGTGCGAACGCCAGTTCGAAATGCCGCCCCTCACTGAACAGATACAGGTCCAACTCGCCCAACAGCAGCCCGAACGAATACGGATCTTCGGTCTCCTGCACGCCACCCGGCCAGCCGATATGCAGCAGATAGGGCTCGGCACCGCTCACGCGCCCGGCAAATAGCCCATGCGGTTCTGCCGGCAGCAGCGTTGCGATCAGCCGCCCGCCGTCGCGTGAAACCACCTCCACATGCTGTGCTCCCGGCACGAAGACACGAATGACACGGCCCTGCGGCGTATCACACGGTCCGAGCACCGCGAACGGATCGGAAAGGCGACCATTGGCCAACGCATCGGCCGTGCCGGCATCCAGTGGCGGGGCTTCAAGCAGTAACTGGTCAGTCATCGGCCGCCTGCTTCGCCGACTCGGTCAGCCGGTCCGCCAGTCGTGTCAGCCCATGCAATGGCACGTCGATCCAAGCCGGACGATTGGCCGCTTCATACGCCACCTCGTAGGCTGCCTTCTCGATCAGGAACAGGTCCAGCAGGCCGCCTGCTCCATCGAACCACGGGCCCGAAGACTCCCTATAACAGTTCAGGAATGCGGCACCCGCACGCTCAATGAACGTCGTCAGGAAAGTGTCGCGCTGTGCATCCGGCAGATGCGCGTGGCTTTCGCGGCTCTTGCGCTGCATCACCGCCGCCGCATAGTCGAACGACCTCAGGACGCCGGCAATGTCCTTGCACGGACTCGCCTTCGCCCGACGCTCCTCCAGGGTGCGCGCCGGTTCGCCCTCGAAGTCGATGATATAGATGTCGCCGCTCGACACCAGCGTCTGGCCGAGGTGCAGGTCTCCATGGACGCGCGTCAGTGCCGTGCCGATGCCCCGGCGTGCCAGATCGGGCAGTGCGGCCATCAGCGGCTCCCGCAAGGACAGCAGGTGCGCCGCATCCTGGCCGGCCGCGGCGTCCAGGCCGGTTTGCCCGTCAAGAGCAGCAAACGACGCCTGCAACTGACGCGATACCTGGTCCACCCAGCGCCGGGCCGTCGCTTCGGATGTCCGCTCCGGCGCGAACGCGGGATCGTCCGACGGGCGGCCCAGCACCGCATGCATTTCCCCCAGCCGCCGTCCGAGCAGCCCGGCTATGGTTTCATACTCGGCAAACGCATCCGCCGCCGTCACCTCTGGTGCCGCCTCGGCTTCGAGATCCGACAGGCCTCGTGTCAGCCACGCCAACGTCCAGTTCCAGCCATCCCCCTGGTTGCGAATGAACCCTTCTGCTACCGCCAGCGTGTGCCGCGTGCCGTCGCTGCCGATCCGCACCATCTCACCGAGCAGCGGAGGAATGCCGCCATATCCCTGCTCGGTCAGGTAGCGACCCATCTCGGCCTCGGGATGCGGGCCGCCGACAATGCGGCGGAAGATCTTCAGCATCGCCGCATCGCCGATGATCAAGGAACTGTTGGATTGTTCCGCCGAAAGCCAGTTGATCGCGGCGTCCCCGGCAATACTGATCGAGCCCATCCGGTCCGTCGGCTCGAACCGGATCTCGCCATCTTCTGTCGGCACGCAGCGCCCCGCGGCAAATCCAGTCATCATCGCATGCGCGAAAGCTGGAACCGCAAACCCATCCGTCAGCAACCCGACGCGGCTGCCCCGCCGCACCCGCGCCAATGCAAGCTGTGCCGGCAACGCGGCTGTCGGCTCATCTTCCCAATAGACCGATAGCGGCAGCAGCCAGCGCGCGGTCCCGTCCGGAAGCTCGGTTTCGACTTCCGCCAGCAGCACGTCCCGGTCCGCGTCCGGCAACGTTGGCAGCAGCGCGACATGCACCGCGCCCAGTGCCTGGTCCTTGGCGGCGAACCAGCGGCGCTTGACGATATAGGCCGGCAGGATATCGCGCTCCAGCGCGGCCCGCCCGGAAGCCAGCGCATCCGTCAGCGACCGGCGCATGATCAGCGTCTGATATTCGGGCATGGGCTCCGGCGCGGGTGTGTGCCATGACGGCCCCACCGCTTCCCTGGCAAGAAGAAACCAATAGAAGCCAAATGGCGGAAGCGTCAGCAGGTAGGTTAGTTGGCCAATCGGCGGAAACACCGACCCCCCATCAAGTTCAACCGGAAACCGACCGGCGAATTCCGTCAGATCCAGCTCCACCGCCTGCGGGGTGCGCGCCAGATTGGCCACGCACAGCAACGTTTCCTCCTGATGCTCGCGCAGATACGCCAGCAGCTTGCGGTTTTTCGGGTACAGCAGCCGGAAGCTGCCGCGGCCAAAGGCCCGGTGCTGCCGCCGCACCGCCAGCACGCGCCGCATCCAATTCAGCAACGAATGCGGGTCCCGGCTCTGCGCCTCCACATTCACCGCTTCATAGCCGTATAGCGGGTCCATGATGGACGGCAGCACCAGCGACGACGGATCGGCCCGGGAAAATCCTCCATTGCGGTCGGGCGACCACTGCATCGGCGTGCGCACCCCGTCGCGATCGCCTAGATGGATGTTGTCACCCATGCCGATCTCGTCGCCGTAATAGATCACCGGCGTGCCGGGCATCGACAGCAGCAGATAGTTCATCAGCTCGATCCGCCGCCGGTCACGCTCCAGCAGCGGCGCCAATCGCCGGCGAATGCCAAGGTTCAGGCGTGCCCGCCGGTCGGCGGCATAGGTCTCCCACAGATAGTCACGTTCGGAATTGGTCACCATCTCCAGCGTCAGCTCGTCGTGGTTGCGCAGGAAGATGGCCCACTGGCAGGTCGGCGGAATATCCGGCGTCTGCCGCAGGATGTCGGTGATTGGAAACCGGTCCTCCCGCGCAATCGCCATATACATCCGCGGCATCAGCGGAAAATGGAACGTCATGTGGCATTCGTCGCCGTCGCCGAAATAGTCCTTGGTGTCCTCCGGCCACTGGTTGGCCTCGGCCAGCAGCATCCGATCAGGAAACGATGCATCCACCGCCGCACGTATCTGCTTCAGCACCGCATGCGTCTCGGGCAAGTTCTCGTTGTTCGTACCCTCACGCTCCACCAGGTACGGCACCGCATCCAGCCGCAGCCCATCGACCCCCATGGCAAGCCAGTAGCGCATCACCGACAGCACTTCGCGCAACACACGCGGATTGTCGAAATTCAGGTCCGGCTGATGCGGATAGAAGCGGTGCCAGTAATACGCACCCGCCGTTTCGTCCCGCGTCCAGTTGGATCGCTGGGTGTCCACAAATATTACTCGCGTATCCGCGTATTTGTGATCGTTGTCCGACCAGACATAGAAATCGCGATGCGAGCTGCCCGGCTTGGCCAGCCGTGCCCGCTGGAACCACGGATGTTGATCGGATGTGTGGTTCACCACCAGTTCCGTGATTACCCGCATGCCGCGCTCATGCGCCGCCGCAATGAACCGCCGCACGTCCGCAAGCGTGCCGTAATCCGGGTGTACCCCTCGGTAATCAGCGATGTCATAGCCATCGTCACGTCGCGGCGAAGGATAGAACGGCAGCACCCAGATTGCGGTAACACCCAGCGCCGCGATGTAGTCCAGCTTCGACAGCAGCCCCGGAAAATCCCCCACGCCGTCGTTGTTGGCATCGAAGAACGATTTCAGGTGAAGCTGATAGATCACCGCGTCTTTGTACCAAAGTCCATCATCCTCCATCGGCTGAGTGGAAGATAACGGCAAAGGCGATGACAGCGGCGCGTTCATACCGCTCTCCCCGGGCCCATGACGCGCCACACACAGAACGGCAGCTCCGCCGGATCGAGCCGCACAGCTTGAACCTTTCCCGTCCAGGTGAAGCGGTGATCGCGCACCAGATCCTCGACGGCGACCGACGCCGTGTCCGGCAGCCCCCATTCCCAGATCGGCACCTCGATGTTCGCCTCCTGCACGTGATGCGGGTCGAAGCTGACCGCAACCAGAATCATCGCCGCATGCCCCGGCGACATCTTGCCATACAGGATCACCTGATCGCTCGATGCATTGTAGAACCTCACGCCAAGGTGCGATTGCAGCGCCGGATTGGCGCGCCGAATGCGGTTCAGCGCCGCGATCTCGGACACTATGTTGCCCGGCGCCTGCCAGTCGCGCACGCGGATCTGGTATTTCTCGGAATCCAGATATTCCTCCCGCCCGGGCAGCGGCGCAGCCTCGCACAGCTCAAAACCCGAATACATGCCCCAAAGCCCCGACAATGTGGCGGCCAGGACAGCACGGATCAGGAACCCGGCGCGCCCCGAGCCCTGCAGGAAATGCGGATTGATATCCGGCGTGTTGACGAAGAAATTCGGCCGGAAGAAATCCCGTACCGGCAAATCGTTCAACTCGGTCAGATAATCCGTGATCTCCGCCTTGGAGTCTCGCCACGTGAAATATGTATAGGATTGCGTGAAACCGACCTTGGCCAGCCGGTACATCATCTTCGGCCGCGTGAACGCCTCCGACAGGAAGATGATATCCGGATTTTGCGCGCGCACATCGGCGATCATCCACTGCCAGAACGGCAACGGCTTGGTATGCGGATTGTCGACACGGAAGATGCGCACCCCCTGCCCTGCCCAGAACAGCACCACATCACGCAGCGCCAGCCACAGATCCGGGATCGCCGTCGGCGCATAGAAATCGACGTTGACGATATCCTCGTACTTCTTGGGCGGGTTTTCGGCATAGCGCACCGATCCGTCCGGCCGCCACCGGAACCAGTCGGGATGCTGTTGCAGCCAAGGATGATCCAACGAGCACTGGATGGCATAATCCAGCGCGATCTCCAGCCCGTGCATCCGTGCTGCATCGACCAGACGGCGAAACCCGGCCAAATCCCCAAGCGCCGGCAGGATCGCGTCATGCCCGCCTTCCTCCGCACCGATGGCGTAAGGGCTGCCGACATCGCCGGGCTCTGCGTGCAGGCTGTTGTTGCGGCCCTTCCGGTTGGTATGTCCGACCGGATGAATCGGCGGGAAATACAGCACGTCGAAACCCATGTCTCGAATGCGCGGCAGTTCTGCCATCACGTCATCGAACGTGCCGTGCCGCGCCGGATCGCCGGTGGCGGAGCGCGGGAACATTTCATACCAACTGGCAAAACCTGCCTGAGCACGATCGGCATCCAGCGGCAGTTCCTTGCACCGCACCGAGAAGGGCCGATGTCCGGCGGCGTCGATCGCAGCGCGCGCGCCCTCGGCCAACACCGCTTCCACACTGGCGTCGGCATCCGCCCGGCCGATCGCGGCGTCCAGCGCATCGCGTGCAGCCGCCGGTGACTCCGCGCGGATACGCCGCAATACCTCGCGCGCCTCATGCAGCTCGACCGCGACATCCTGACCGGCCTCGCGCTTGCGCACCATGTCACGCCGCAGCGTGCCCCACTCGTCCCACCATGCTTCGATCGCAAACCAGTGCCGCCCGACGCGCGCCGGCGTGAAGGTCGCCGCCCATCGGTCGTTCACCGTCGGCCGCATCGGTTCGCGCTGCCAGTCGGTTTCATCGGCCGCGCGCCACAGCAGTGCGGCGGCCAGCATCTCATGGCCGTCGGCAAAAATGTCTGCGCTCACGGTGACCGTGTCGCCCGCCAGTCGCTTGACCGGAAATTGCCCGCCATCGACGGCCGGTTCGACCGCCTCGATGGCCACGCGCGGCGCCGCCGCGGCCTGCACCGCTCCGGCCGTGCCGCGGCTCCAGGGCTGAAGGACTGGAGGCGCCCGGTCATATCGGAAGAGCCGCACTTCGCCCGGTGCCAACGGAGCGTGCAGATCGAATGCGCCGTTCACCGCGGCGGGCCGCCCGAATGCCGCCCCCGCCGCGGCCGGCAGCCGATCCAACGGAATCTCGATCGGCGCCGGCCGGTCCAGCGCCGCATTCGCCAGCACGACCACCGCCCGCTCGGCCCGTCGCACGTCCGGCGCATCGGCCCGTAGCAGTGCGGTAACCCGACTTTCTGGCCCGGCAAGCGCCCGCATCTCCCCGTTGACCTGCAGCGCGGCGATCCGGTCGGCCCAGTCGTTGGCGTCGCGAATCGCCGCGCTGAGATCGATTCCAGCTTCCTGCCGAGCCTGCTCGAAATCCCGCGGCTCCGCGCGCGCCACGTCGAACGGCCGACGAGTCGCGTATTCGAACCCCATCGGCACGAACAATCCGCTGGCCGTGGCGGCGGCCAGTCGCAGCGCCCGCCGATACGCGATACCGACGTCGGCCTGCGGGTCCAAGCGCGGCGCCAGGCGATCGCCAAACGACGGTTCCGGAGAGGCGATGGCGGGCGCCACCTGCCGCAGCACCTCGGCTTCTTCCACCAGCCAGCTCGCCCGAGCGTCCCACCAGCCCAGCGACGACGCGACGAAATCGAACCCGAGCCCGGCCAGCGAGCCGATCGCCTCTCGCGGCACCCCCGGCGTCCAGGCGATGAACAGGCAGTCCGCGGCCGAATCGCGCACCGTTTCGATGATCTGCCGCCATGCGCCACCCGGCACATGGTGCGGGTTCAGGCAGCGAAACCCGGCGACACCGGCCCGCGCCAGGCGGGACACGCGTTCCGCCCACCATCCGGCAAGTCGGCCAGCCGGGTCCGG
>DATIMO010000055.1:0-9278 GCA_035475215.1 Acetobacteraceae bacterium
GTCGGCATACAGCGCGCGAATGGCGCTCTGCACGTCCTCGACGTCGAAGGGGCGGCGCAGGAAGGGTTGGCACATGCAAGGGCCGGAGCAGTAGGCCATCTCCTCGGCCTGGATGTGGAATACTGCATTCGGGAAATACTCCATGCCCCCGGCGTGGTCCCAATGCATGTGTGTCAGAATGACGTCCTTTACCGATGACGGATCGATGCCGGCGTTGCGCAGCGCCTGATCGGGGGTGCACATCATTTCCCGCCCGCGGCGCTTCGCCGAGGCCGGGTTGAAGCCCGTGTCCATCACGATCGTCCGGTCGGCGTTGCGCAGCGCGAAGATGAAGAAGTCCAGCGGATCGGGGGCCGCGTGATCATCCGGGATGATGTAGTTCTGAAACTGCATCCGGCCATCGAAGATGCCATAGCGCAGCGCCAGAACCTCGTATGTCGTTTTGGTCACCGTGCTTTCCCCCGACCGTGATCGGCGGGAGATTGCTTCGCTTTGCTCGCAATGACAACCTGCCCACGCGCAAACGACTGGAGATAGCGATGCCGGAAATTCCGAACCGTCCCGAGTATCAGAGCGACCTGTTCAGGAAAGGTCTGGCGGTGCGCCGCGAAGTGCTCGGTGCCGAGTACACGGACGGCTCGCTGGCACGGGCGGATGATTTCAACGCCGCGTTTCAGCAGCTGACGACCGAGGTGGCGTGGGGCACGATCTGGGCGCGCCCCGGGCTGCCGCGCACGACACGCAGTATCGTGAACATCGCGATGCTGGTAGCGCTGAACCGTGGCGCGGAGCTTCGGCTGCATCTGCGGGCCGCGCTGACCAATGGCGTGACCCGCGACGAGATCAAGGAAATACTGCTGCAGACCGGCGCCTATTGCGGCATCCCGGCGTGCCTGGAGGCGTTCCGCATCGCCACCGAGGTCTTCAAGGAGGCCGACAGCGCGAAGGCTGCCGGGTGATGGCGGACCGACCTGAGATCGGTTTCGTCGGCATCGGCAATATGGGCTGGCCGATGGCGGCATGTCTGGTACGCGCCGGTTTCACGGTGCACGTGAACGACGCACGGCGCGCCATCGCCGACAATTTCGTGCAGCAGGTCGGCGGCGACGCACCCGATAGTCTGCGCGAGATGGCGGCGCGATCGGATGTGGTCATCACCATGCTGCCGACCAGCGCCATTGTGCAGCACGTGCTGGCAACTGGAGACGACAGCGTGCTGGCCGGCGTGAAACCGGGCGCGGTGGTGATCGAAATGAGCTCCGGCGTGCCGTCCGTGACGCAGGAGTTGGCGGAGCGCGTGGCAGCGCTCGGCGGGGTCATGATCGATGCGCCGGTTTCCGGCGGCGTGCCACGGGCGAAGACGGGTCAACTCGCCATCATGGCAGGCGGGGAGTCTGCGGCTATCGACAGCGTGATGCCCGTGCTGTCGACGATGGGCACGACGGTACTGCGCACTGGTCGCGTGGGCTCGGGCCAGGCCATGAAGGCACTGAACAATCTGGTTTCGACCGGCGGGTTTCTGATCGGCATCGAGGCGCTGCTGATCGGGCAACGCTTCGGGCTGGACCCGGCGGTGATGGTGGATGTCCTGAATGCGGCCACCGGGATGAACAACTCGACGCAGAAGAAATTCAAGCAGTTCGTGCTGTCGCGCAGCTTCGATGCAGGGTTCTCGCTGGAGCTGCTAGTCAAGGACCTGTCGATCGCGCTCCAGGTCGGACGTGAAACTGCCACGCCTGCGCCGCTGGCCGCGCTGTGCAAGGAAATGGTGGGCGCGGCAGTAGCGATGTTCGGCAGTGCCGCGGATCACACCCAGATGGCGAAGCTGTGCGAACGACTGGCTGGGACCGAACTTGGGGCTGGAGTGGGGGCGCCGCGATGAAGTTCGGTCTGATGATCCGCGGCCAGCACAAGGCCGGCGAAAATATGCGACTGCGGCACGCCGACGATCTCGCGCTGGTCCGTCGAGCGGAGGAACTCGGGTTCGACTGCGTCGGCAAGGCCTCGCATTACAGCTCTCAGCCGTATCAGATGGTGCAGCAGATCCCGTTCCTGGCGCAGGTGGCGGCGATCGCGCCGAAGCTGCGAGTGCTGTGCGGCGTGGTGTTGCTGCCGTTGCACAAGCCGCTCGATCTGGCGGAACAGCTTGCGTCACTGGATGTGATGTCCGGCGGCAAGCTGATCTTCGGCGCGGGACTTGGATATCGGGAGGTGGAGTTCAAGGCGTTCGGCACCACGGCATCACAGCGGGTCCGCCGGTTCGAGGAGAATCTGACTGCGATCCGGCGACTGTGGACGCAGGATCGCGTGACCATGACCGGGTCGCATTTCGAACTGGATGGGGCTAGTTGCAGCGTGAAGCCGGTGCAATCGCCGGTACCGGTGTGGATCGGAGCGAATGCCGACGCGGGGATCCGGCGTGCGGCGCGGATCGCCGATTCCTGGTTCATCAATCCGCATAACCGGTTGGAAACCCTGGAACGGCAGATGCAAGTGTACAAGCGCGAACTGGACCGCTGCGGCAAGCCGTTTCCGGCGGAACTGCCGATTGCGCGTGAGGTGTTCGTTGCGAAATCCCGTGCTGAAGCGATTCGGTTGGCGGGCCCGTTCCTGGAGGAGAAGTATCGGGCATACAATGCCTGGGGTCAGGACAAGGAAGTGCCGGCGGGGGATGCGTTCGACGTGACATTCGACAAGCTCATGGAAGATCGATTTATCATCGGAACACCGGCCGAGGTGACGGAAGCGCTGGCGGCGACGTGCCGTCGGATCGGCTGCAACCATATCCTGGTGGGGCCGCATCTGCCGGGTATGCCGAACAGTCTGGCGCTGGAGCAGATGCAGATGCTGGCGGAAGAAGTGTTGCCGACCATGCGGCAGGCGACATGACCAGTGGGGCCGCCGCGCTGTGCACCGATCGGCTGCGCCTGCGCCGCTGGCGCGATGATGACCGCCCGGCCTTCGCTGCACTGAATGCCGATCCGCGGGTCATGGAGTTCTTTCCAGCCCGCCTCGACCGGGCGGCGAGCGACGCCATCGTGGACCGGATCGAGGCGCATTTTGCGAAGCATGGGTTCGGCTTTTGGGCAGTCGAGGTGCCAGCGCTTACGTCCTTCATCGGCTTCATCGGGCTCGGGGTGCCGCGTTTCGAGGCGCATTTCACGCCTTGCGTGGAGATCGGGTGGCGGTTGGCGCACGCGTATTGGGGCCGCGGCTATGCGCCGGAGGGCGCGCATTGTGCGCTGGCGCATGGGTTTTCCGTGCTCGGACTTGGCGAGATCGTATCGATCACGCCGCACGGCAACCGGCGCTCGCGCTCGGTGATGGAGCGGATTGGAATGCACCGCGATGTGGATGGCGATTTCGATCATCCGGCTCTGCCGGTGGGGCATGCGTTACGCCGGCACGTGCTGTATCGGGCGAAAGCACCGGACGGGGTGCTGCGGGAGAGCGAACCATGAAGACGTTGCAGGCGCTGGATCGGCTCGACGTGCAGGTGTTGGTGCGGGGTTTCGTGACCGAGGAGAATGAGGCGATCACACCGGACACGGTTCAGGATCTGGTCGGACTCGATTTGCGACATTGCACCGGGTGGCGCGCGGTGACCGCGATGGCGAACCGCTTTGGTGATGCGGTGGTGACGCCCCCGGAAGTCGGGAAAAGCTTCACGTTCTGATCCGTCGGGCGGGCCGTGGCCGCCGCGGGGCAGGTGCGGATCGGCATTTCCGGCTGGACCTATCCGCCGTGGCGCGGCGTGTTCTATCCGAAGGGGTTGCCGCAAGCGAAGGAACTGGAATTCGCTGCCAGCCGGTTTCGCAGCATCGAGATCAACGGTACGTTTTATGGCTTGCAGCGCCCCGAGGCGTTCGCCGACTGGGCTGCACGCACGCCGGATGATTTCGTTTTTTCGGTGAAGGCGCCGCGCTACATCACGCATATGCTGAAGCTGCGCAATGCGGAGGTGCCGCTGGCGAATTTCCTGGCCTCAGGACTGCTGTTGCTGGGACCGAAACTGGGGCCTCTGCTGTGGCAGTTTCCGCCCAATTTCGCGTTTCATGCGGAACGGATCGAACCGTTCCTGCGCGCGCTGCCGCACGACACGCAGGAAGCGGCGGTGATCGCGCGCGGGCATGATGCGCGACTGAACGGGCGCGCATGGATGCAGACGGATGCCTCACGGCCGTTGTGGCACGCTTTCGAAATCCGGCATGACAGTTTCCGATCGCCCGAGTTCGTGCGGTTGTTGCGTCGGTATGATGTCGCGCTGGTCTGTGCCGATACGGTGGAGTGGCCGCGATTGATGGATTTGACTGCGGGTTTTGTATATTGCCGACTACACGGGTCGGAGCAGCTTTACGTCAGCGGATACGATGATGTTGCTCTTGATACCTGGGCGGGACGGGTTGCGGCGTGGGCACTCGGAAGCGAGCCGGCCGATGCGGAGCGGATCGGTAGCTTGGCGCGACGGCGCCGGTCCCGAGATGTGTTCGTCTACTTTGATAACGATGCGAAGGTGCGGGCGCCCGAGGATGCCGCCGGGTTGGTGGCGCGGGTGGGGAAGTTGTTGGCATAGGGACTGATGTCAGTTCATTCGCCAGATGGTGATGCGCGCGGCACCGTAGATGCGTTCGGCGAGCGGCGTGGCGTTGGGGGCGCACTCGTCGCGACTGGTTTCCGCCACGATCAGCGTTCCCAGGCCGATCCAGCCGGCACCTGACAGGGCTGCGAGGGCCTGGGGAATCAGCTCCCGGTGGTAGGGGGGATCGAGGAAGGTCAGCGTGCAGGGGCAGCGTGGCTTTGCCGCAACCGGTGTTGGGGGAAACCCGTCATGCCCGGGCTTGTCCCGGGCATCCACGCCTTTTCTGGTGCCATCCAGACGTCGATGGCCGGCCTTCGCCGGCCATGACGGTTTGGGGGCCGGGCCTGGCGGTGCGGCGGCCGGCCATAGGGGCGGGACAGGACGTGGTTGTCCGGACGGAGTGTGGGTCATCCCCTCCCCCTGGCCCCCTCCCGTCAGCGCGTCGGCCGCGACCACAGTGCATAGGGCCTCGGCCCGGCACGCTGCGATGTTCGCGCGAAGAACGCACAGCGCGGCAGGGTCCTGTTCCATGAACGTCGCATGCGCCGCGCCGCGCGACAGTGCCTCCAGGCCCAGCGCGCCGGTACCGGCGAACGCGTCCAGCACCTGCGCGCCCTGGATCGCTTCAGGTCCCGCCCAGGGCGCGTGCATCAGCATGTCGAACAATGCCTGCCGCGCGCGATCCGATGTCGGCCTGGTCAGCGCCCCGTCCGGGGCAATCAGCCGACGCCCACGCCACATACCAGCGACGATGCGCATCAGGCGGGTAGCGGATCCCCCACTTCGCGGCGGAACGTCACCACCAGTACATCGCGGAATCCCGGTTGTGCCGGATCGACCGGCTGGACCGGAGTCACCCCATGCATCACGCGGTTGTCGTCCACCAGCGCGGCATCGCACGGGTCCGTCAGCGTAAAGCTGCCCAGCTTGTGTCGTGTGAGGTCGGTCACCGTTGTGACGCCGCTCTGGATGTTCTGGCGTCCGATCAACAGCACCAGCACATGATCCACGCCATCTTGATGGGTGCCCTCCGGCGTCGGCCTGCCCGCTTCGTCGGCGCGCGCCTCGATGCGGAACTGATGCACCTCGATATGCCACGCCGGGGCAGGTGTGAGCTGCTCGAACAGCGCGCGGCAGGTCAGCAGAATTGTCGCCATGGTCGGGCCGGCGGCGATTTCCGGCAGCACCGGTTCAAACCAGCGAGCGACGCCGCCATTCAACGAATTGTAGTCGCGGCTCTGATAATGTGGCTGGTGCGGCTTGCGGCGGATTCCGCGCGCATCGGCGGCGAAAGCGGCGTGCCGGCGCTTCCGGTAGCGTCCGCCGTCGGCCATGTAGGTGTCCAGGCCGAGATTGCTCCAGCTATCCGCAAATTCGCCCCAGTCCGCCAGTGAACCGTGCTGCTGAAACACCACCCGCATGACCTGGCCGTGCACGAACGCGAAACCCGCTTCGTGCACGGTGTCGGCCAGATTGCGCACTCCATTCATTCGGCTGCCGCCTCCCGCGGTGCGGTTATCGCCGGGCGCGTAGCGCCGGGACCAACTGGTACGACGTAGGTCTGTGCCGGGTTCCAGAACACAATACCGAGTTCCTGAAAACGCATCTTCATCCGGCGATTGAATTCGCGCTGCACCGGCCAGCGTCCAGAAACAATGCACGGGATCTGCCCGGCCAAGGTGACGGACGCACCATCCACCTTGTCCACGCCCCAAAGCTGCAATTCGCCGAGCATCCTGGTGGCGTGTTCGGGTTCCTTGCGCATCTCGGCGGCGATCTCGTTCAGCACGGCGGCCACCCTGTCGGTATCCTCATTGAAGGATATAGTGACGCTGACCGGCGCATTGCTGAGGCCGCGATTGGTATTGGTCACGCTGGTCACCGAACTGAACGGGATGATGTGTACCGAGCCGTCGCTGGCGCGCAGCCGGATCGTGCGGACGGAGAGGTTCTCCACAGAGCCGGACAGGCCGGACACGGTGACCCAGTCGCCGACCTGCATGGCGTTTTCCAGCAGAAGAAAGATTCCGGTAATCAGATCCTGCACCAGCTTCTGTGAGCCGAAGCCGATTGCCACACCGACGATACCGGCGCCGGCCAGCAGCGGCGCAATATTGATCCCGATCTCCGACAGCACCGTCAGTCCGGCGATGACAACCACGGCGACCAGCAGGCTGCTGCGCAGCAACGGCAGCAACGTGCGCAATCGGGCGGAACGGGTGACCTGCTGATCGCGGGCGAGTCGCACCAGATGCGCGTCGATCGCCACATTCGTCGCCTCCCACACCACCAGCGCCAGCACGAACGTCAGCACCAACGTGCCGAATCCGGCGGCCAAGCGCCGACCGAGCAGGTTCTCGGCAAACCACTCGAACAGGCCAAGACCCCAGACCTGCAGCAGGACGATTACGGCTGCGGCATAGACCAGTCCACGCGCCGCCCCGTGCAGAAAACGATGATAGGAGTGCAGCCGCGTTTCCATACCGGGATAGCGCTCGGCCATCTCCGGTGTCACCCGCATCATGCGGTCGAGGAAGCCGAGCACCACGATGGAGACAAGCCGGGCGCCGATCACGACCGCAACGGTGACAAGGAAGAAGTGAAGCACCTTGGCGACGCCGTGGCGGATTTCGACTGCCCAGACGAACCATGTGGCGGCCAGGAAGAACAGCGCCACCCAATGCCAGGATGCACCCACCACCCGGCGCAGGCGTGCGGCGACGCCGATTGCAGCGGGCGGGGGGCTGATGCGGCGCCGCACTGCTCGCCGCTTCTGGACCACCATGATGCCGAGGAAGACGAAGTCGATAAGTGTGGCGACCTTCAGCAGGCCATCATGGGCCGGGGCCGCCATCCCGAGCAGCAGGCCGACCTCGGCGATGGCGTAACCGAAGACCGTGACGACGACGATGCGGCGAATCCATCGCGTGGCCCAGGCGGCGGTAGCATCCGAAACGCGGACCAGCCGCAGTTGCCTGCTGTCGGGCGACAGCATCATCCGCGTCAGGCAGATGAAGGCGCCGCACAGCGCGTAGGCGTCCACCATGGCAATGATGATCAGCCTGGTCTGCTGGGAACCGCCGAGCGCGGTACCAGCGATGACGTGGCCACCGATGGTAAATGCGACCACCGGCAGGAGCTCCAGAAAGAAGCGCACAAGCACGAGCGGAAGCCGTCGCAGCAGCGTCAGGGCGGCAACGCGGCGCGGTCGTGGCGCCTCTAAGTCGCCGGCCTCCGCGCGGGCTTCGGCGCTGTTTTCGGGTGGGGCGGGGGCATGCGTGCCGTTGCCGTCGGGCGACCGCGCCTCAAGAATGCCGACCGGTCCGCGGAGCAGCCGGCGAACAATAGCTTCGAGCAGTAATCCGCAGGCGAAGGCAATGGCGACCCGCCAGGCCGCCTGGGTCAGTAGCGTCTGGGCGATCGGATTGGTCGCCATGACGACGATCCATCCCCAGAGCAGGGGAAAGCTCTGGACGGTCTGCGACATGGTAAGGGCGCGATCCGAGAACTGGGTAAGGAACCCGGATGCGCTGAGCAGCAGAGCGGCGCCGAAGCTGTCGGGATTGAGGGTGACCTTGGACGGTTCCGGGGCAGCGGCCGACGGCGGTGCCGTGGCCGGCGCGGCAGCAGCGGCGGGCGCAGCCGGAGTGGCTGCCGGGGGGCTGGCTGACACGGCGGCTGGCTCATTGGCGGGGGCTGCGTTGGCCGCAGGTGGGTTGAGGCCCTCCGCTTTCATGATGGCCTCCAGTGTATTCGCGACCTGAGCGCGCTTTTGCGGATCGTTCAGGACGTCCAGCGCCTGGCGGGCCTGGGCAGCGGTGAGCGGCGGGACAGGCGCCGCGGTCGGGGGTGAGGCGGCCAGCAGCCGGGCTGGGGCGATCAGCGGGATCAAAGTCACGATCAGCAGGGTCGTCCGAAGCACGCCTGCCCAAGCCGAGGGAGCCGGCTTGAAGAAGCGGCGCAGCGGGCAGGTTCCTCGTATCATCTTTGCGGGTACGACCATGATCGGGCTTGCCGGGTGAATTGCCGGCAGGTCAACTGCCGGCGCGGTACCGCGGGGGTGAATTCCGCGCAACCGGGTTTACTACCGCGCCGGTCAAGCCAAGGTGAGTCGGATGCGATTGCTGTTCATACCGGTTGCTCTGCTGATGCTGGCCACCGTAGGCGTGCTGTTCGCCGGCCTGATCGGGGTGGTCCGCGGCGGCGGCGATCCGGCGCGGTCGAACCAGTTGATGCGCTGGCGGGTGATTCTGCAAGGTGCTGCCCTGCTGCTGTTCATATTGATGATGGCTTTGCTGCACGGTTAGGGCGTCGGCCGGCCGGCGATAAAAATGGACGTTATCGGCGTTTGACAGCGGCTCGGGCGGCTGCATATGGTCGGTTGGCATATTGCAGGTGCGAACAGTCTGAGCGGCGCGGTTCTCTCATGAAAATACTCGTCCCGGTAAAGCGGGTGGTGGACTACAACGTGAAGGTCCGGGTGAAGACGGATGGCTCTGGCGTGGAAACCGCCGGGGTGAAGATGTCCATGAACCCGTTCGATGAGATCGCCATCGAAGAGGCGGTGCGCCTGAAGGAAAAGGGCGCGGCGACGGAGATTGTCGCTGTATCGCTTGGCGTGGCGCAATGCAGCGATACGATCCGGACGGCGCTGGCGATGGGGGCAGATCGCGGCATCCTGGTCGCGACCGACGTGGAA
>DATIMO010000056.1:0-5393 GCA_035475215.1 Acetobacteraceae bacterium
CCACAGCATCGGAACCATCAGGGTACGCGATGGCATGATCAGGCGGATGAGCATCGCCGTCGGGCTCAGGACGGCCGTCAAGACGACGAAATAAGCATTGAAGAGGACGGAGCGCAGAACAATCATCCGCGCCCGCCGATCGATGCGGCCGACAGCAGCGGGCCCGGATTGTGCTCCAACAGCGTCAGCCCGAGCTCTGCGGCGAGCAACTTGCTGTATTCTTCGCTCAGCAACCGCAACGCCACCCAGCTTGTCAGGCTGTTAGCGCCTCGCAATCCAGGCGGCAGAACCGGGGCGGCATACAGCGTGACCCCCGGCATCGCCCGGCCGATTTCAAGCAAGGCGCGCGGCATATGATAGGAGGCGGTCACCACAGTCAGCGACCGAACTGATTTCTCACGCGCCCAGGCAGCAGTTTCCTGGGCGTTGCCTCGAGTGGATGTCGCGCCTCGGCCCAATGTCACGCGCTCCGCGAGCGGCCGCGAATCAATACCGGAGCGGCGGGCCAGGTCGCGCAGCTCGGCCCCGCCGCCGATGCCGCTGACCAGCAGGCGATCTGCCCGGCCGGCCGCGAGCATCTCGAGCGCGGTTTGAACGCGGTCAGCGCCCCCGGTCAAGGCAACGATGCCATCCGCATGCGGTGGCGACCCCGGAAACCGGGTGATGGAACTGACAAACCAGGCGAATCCCCCACCCCAGGCCATCAGCAGGACGATCACCAGCGCGGCGATCAGTCGCGCCACACGGCGGCCGCGGCGACCGGGTCTGAACCTGGGTCGGAACCTCAATGAAAACGTCATGGGAGCTGGCGCAGCCAACGTCGGACAGTGGCCTGCGCGGTGGTGAAGCCGATTGCGGCGGCAACCATCGGCAGCCCCGGCAACAACAGCCACAGCCCGACAGGCAGCATCGCGAAGGCCCCGGCCTGTTCCGATGTGGTGCCGAACGGTGCCGCGAGGTTGGCCAGCCCCAGCAGCACGGGCAGGGCCAGCACCCCCCCGGCAATGCCGCCCGCAGCGGCCAGCAGCGTGGCTCGCGCGGCGAATTGGCCCGCGATATAGCTGTCGCTGGCACCCAGACCATGCACGATCTCGATCGCCTCGCGGCGAGCCGCCAGTCCGCCGCGCGTCGCGACCGCAATCACCGCGGCCGCCACCCCCGCCACGACAAGCAGGGCCGCGGCAGCGCAGAGCTGCAGGCTTTGCGCCAGAGTCGCCAGCCGCGTGATCCAGATGCCTTGATCTTCCAGACGCGTGCCGGGCACCGCCTCGCGCACGCGCTCCGCGAGCGCCCCAAGCGGAAATCCGGGTTCAGTCAGACGCACGGCGATCACGCCCGGCAGCGGCAGACCAAGCCGGTCGGCACCCGCCCCAAGCCAGGGCTCGAGCAGCGCGTTCAACTCGTTGGCAGACAGCGCTCGGGCGGAAGCCACGCCCGGATTTTCGCGCAACATGCCTACCACATGCTCCAGACGGGTTTCGCCGCCGTGTGCGGCGTCCGCCGGATGCGGCACCTGCACCGTCAGCGACGTGCCTGCGCCGGCCTGCCACAGCCGCGCCAAAGACGCCGCACCGATCCAACCCGCCAGCGCCAGCGCGGCCAGAAACGCCATGGCGGCGACCAGGAACGGCAGCATGCGGTCGGCCAGCGCACGACGAAGACCAAGCTCATCAAAGCCCGCGGGCCGCAACAGATTGTGTCGAGACATCATGCCATCATTGCACCTCTGGCTCGGGCAGAGCGTAAGCCGCGACCGGCTCGCACGTGGTACCGATCAGCCGGCCCCGCTCCAGCCGCAATGCCCGCGCCGGATGGCGCGACACCAGCGCGTCATTATGTGTCGCGACTACCACGGTCGTACCCAGCCGGTTCATCTCCTTGAACAACTGCATCAGCCGCTCGGCCTGGATTTCGTCCAAATTGCCGGTCGGCTCATCAGCCAGCAGCAGGTTTGGGCGCACCACCACGGCGCGCGCGATAGCGGCGCGCTGCTGCTCACCGCCGGACAGTTCGGCCGGCCGCGCGTCGGCCTTTTTCGCCAATCCGACCCAGCGCAGCATTTCCCCCACATCGGCACGGATCTGCCCTTCCGGACGGCCGGCGAGGCGCAACGGCAGAGCCGCATTATCGAATACCGACAGATGCCCGAGCAGCCGAAAATCCTGGAACACCACCCCGATACGGCGCCGCAGCCGGGGCAGCGACCGCCGCCGCAGGCTGGCGACATCAGCGCCCAGAATGCTCAGCCGCCCACGTGTCGGCCGCACGGCGAGATACATCAGCCGCAGCAGGCTGGTCTTGCCGGCGCCGGACGGACCCAGAAGCCAGCGGAAGGCGCCCTCCGCCAACTCGAAGTTGAGGTCGTGCAGAACCTCCGGATGGCCCGCATAGCTCAGTCCCACATCATCGAATCGCACCATGCCGCAGCGTCGCCTCCAAAGCCTTCTTGCCATTCCTGGACGGCAGGCTACCAGTGGCATTGCAACCGTCGCGCCGCCCTTCAACCATCGCGCGGTTATCAGGATTCGCGTATGCGTATCGAGTGCCCCGACTGCGCTGCCGCTTATGAAGTACCCGACCATCTGCTTGCCCGACGCAAGACGGTACGATGCTCCCGATGCGGGATCGAATGGGACGCCAGGTCCGGCGCATCTGTTGACGAGAAGCCACCCGGCCCCCAGCCGCTGCAAATCGACCAGGCGGGGGGTGTTGAGGCTGCGGAACCGCCACCAGTCGAGACCCCGGCCCAGCCGCCCAGGCCCGCCAAACCGATGGGCTTGGGGCGTCCGTCGGTTTCGGCAATGCAGCGGCTGGTGCAGGCTGCCGAGCCACCGCCGCGGCGCTCCATCTGGCCAGGCGTGGTATGGGTCATCAGTCTGGTGGCGCTTGCGGTGCTGGTCTGGGCGGCATTCAACTGGCGCGCCGATATCATGCAAGTCTGGCCGCCGAGCAGGCGGGTCTTTGCACTGCTGGGGCTGGTCCAGACCACGCGGTGATGGCATGTGAGCGGGCTGCTCGCCCGCCCATCCCTGATCCTAATAACGGAGCCCTGAATTGTATCTCCCGGATGCCTTTCGCGAAGACCGGATCGATGCGCTGCACGCGGCAATCCGCAGCGCCGGGCTGGTGACGCTGGTGACGCTGGGGACCGAAGGTCTGGTAGCAAGCCATGTCCCGATGCTGCTGGACGCGGATGCCGGACCCTACGGCACGCTGCTGGGGCATCTTGCGAGTCCAAATCCGCAAGGCGCCGGATCCGTTCCCGGCACGGAGGCGTTGGCCATCTTCCGTGGCCCCGATGCCTACATCACCCCATCCTGGTACGAGACCAAGCGGCAGACCGGGAAGGTGGTGCCGACCTGGAACTACGTCGCGGTGCACGCGTATGGACCGGTGCTGTTCTTTAATGACCCGGTCCGCTTGCGCCAAATCGTCACCCGGCTGACCGAGCGGCAGGAGCAGGCATATCCGCAACCGTGGGCCGTAACCGACGCGCCGGCCGATTTCGTCGAGTCGATGCTGAAGGGGATCGTCGGCTTCTCGATCCCGATCACCCGGATCGAGGGCAAGTGGAAAATGAGCCAGAACCGGCCGGCGCACGACCTTGCTGGAGTGATCGCCGGTCTGGAGTCGGCGGGCGCGGCCGATGTCGCCGGCGAGGTGAAGTGCGCCAACCAAGGACGCCTCCGCTGATCATCGCCGGCTGATCTGAACATGAACACGATTTTTCGCGGCGATCTGACGACACGACGTGGGCGGACGCTCGCTTGGGCCGATGCACTGCTGGTCGACCACGCGATTTTCCGGCTCGGCTGGAGCAATTTTGCCGCGGTCGCTCCCGGGCGGCTGTATCGCTGTAACCACCCGACGCCGGCGCGCCTCGCCGCGCTGGCGCGTCGCCACGGGTTGGCCACGCTGATCAATCTGCGCGGGCAGACCGGCAACGGGTCTGACGCGCTCACCCGCGAGATGGCGGCGCGGCTGCGGCTCGATTTTATCGACATGTCGCTTGAAAGCCGTGGCGCCCCTCAGCGCGACCGCATCCTGCGCCTGGCCGACATCTATCGATCCATGCGCCAGCCGGCGCTGATCCACTGCAAGTCGGGCGCCGATCGGGCCGGGCTGGCGGCCGGGCTGTTCCTGCTGCTGCAGGGCGCTTCGGCAACGGAGGCTCTGGGTCAGCTTTCGCTGCGCTTCGGCCACATCCGGTCGTCGCGGACCGGCATCCTGGATGCGTTCGTCCTGCACTACGCGCGCGAGGCCGAGGGCCGCAAAAGCTTTCTCGACTGGGTGCGAGAGGATTACGATGAGGACGCGCTGCGCCGTGACTTCCACGCCAACGGCCTGGCCAGCTTCATCAACGATTGGGTGCTTGCACACGAATAGGACGGCGGATGGACGCAACCGAGGTTCTGCACGAACTGCCGATCACCGAATGGCATGGACCGTTTGCGGTGGGGCTGCGGCAGGACGCGTTGCAGGCGCTGGAGGCGGGGCGCGTGCTGGTGCTGCCACGGCTGCCGTTCCCGATCGCGGCTGACGAAACAGGCTTTCTGGGTGCCGAGGCGGCGGGGAGCGAGCGCAAGAATATCAGCCTGGATCCTGCAACCGGGCGGCTTGCCAACACCACGCTGCCACAAACCGATGCGGCTCGGCTTGCCGCGATGCTGGACCGGTTCGGCCGCTCCGCCGAGCGGCTGCTACGGGACCTGTTGCCACGCTACGCACCGGGACTGGAACGGGCGCGGACCAGCTTCCGCCCGGTCGAGATCGATCGCCGCGCGACATCCGCACGGCATGACGACCGGCTGCTGCACGTCGATGCCTTTCCCACTCGGCCACTGCACGGGCGGCGCATCCTGCGCCTGTTTAGCAACGTCGCACCGGATGGTGCCGAGCGGGCCTGGCGGGTGGGTGAGCCGTTCCCTGAATTCGCCGGCCGGTTCCTGCCGTGCACCCGGTCGACGTTGCCCGGAGCAGACTGGCTCAGCGCCGCATTGCTGAACCGGTTGGGGCTGACGAAGGGAAAACGCAGCGCCTACGACCAGATCATGCTTCGACTGCATGACGCAGGGAAGATGGATGCCGTGTATCAGGCATCCGGGCCACGCGCGGCGGTGGCGTTTGCTCCGGGCACGACCTGGCTGTGCTTCACCGATCAGGTGCTGCATGCCGCGATAGCAGGGCACTGCGCGCTGGAGCAGACGTTTCATCTCCCGGTGGACGCAATGGCCGATCCGGCGCGCTCTCCGCTGCGAGTGCTGGAGCAGCTTGCCGGACGCCGGCTGGCCTGACACGGGTCCGGCGAAGTGGCCCAACCATCCTCTGCGGTTGATCTGGCCCTGGTACTGGCGATCGACGGGTCCGGCAGCGTCAGCACGGAGCGGCTGATG